>JBILLP010000410.1:0-3803 GCA_044376025.1 Bradymonadia bacterium | reverse complement strand
ATGCACGCCGAGGTTGAAGCCGTGCAGTTCTTCCGATCGCTGATGAGCATCTGGATGTGGGCCGACATCGCGCTCGTCTCCATCCTTGGCTTTTTCATCCAGGCCTTGGTCTGGCTGGTGGCGCTCCCCTTCGACCGGAGGCGGTACGCGTCGGGGCGCTTCTTCCGGTTGATGGCGGTGACGGCGTCCAAGCTCAACCCGATGTGGGACTTCAACATCGCCGGCCCCCTGCCCGCCTATCGCCCGACGAAGACCGTCGTCGTCAGCAACCACGAGTCGCAGGCCGATCCCTTCCTGGTCTCCCACCTGCCGTGGGAGATGAAGTGGATGGGCAAGTCGTCCCTGTTCAAGATCCCCTTCGTCGGCTGGTCGATGTGGCTCGCGGGCGACATCCCGCTGACGCGGGGCCAGAGGGACTCCGCGAAGTCGGCGATGGGCATCGCGGCCGGCTGGCTCAAGAAGGACATGCCGGTCATGATCTTCCCCGAGGGGACGCGCTCCTCGGACTCGACCCTGCTGCCCTTCAAGGACGGCGCGTTCAGGCTGGCCATCGACGAGCAGGCCGACGTGCTGCCCGTGGCGCTGATGGGCACGCACCGGGCGCTGCCCAAGCATAGCTGGAAGGCGGAGTTCACCCGGGCGTGGGTCAAGGTGGGCGAGCCGATCTCGACGGCCGGTATGACGCTCGCCGACGTCGACCGCCTCAAGCAGATGGCGCGGCAGCAGATCGAGACGATGCGCGAGGACATCTCGAAGCTGATGGCCGCGGCGCCTGCCCCCGGCTCCGCGGAGCGCTGAGCGCGCTTGGCCGAACGGTTGACGCCGCTGCCGATCGACGACGTGATCGGCGAGCTCCTCTCCACGCTGGAGCGATCGCCGAGCGCGGTACTCCATGCCCCTCCCGGCGCCGGCAAGACGACCCGGGTTCCTGCGGCGCTCCTGCGCCTCTCGCGGTCTGGCCGGCTGGTCGTCATGCTCGAGCCGAGACGCGTGGCGGCACGGGCTGCGGCCGCCCGCATCGGGTTCGAGCAGGGATGGGCCGTCGGCGAAGAGGTCGGCTACCACATCAGGCTCGAACGGCGCGCGTCGGCCCGCACGCGGCTGCTCGTGGTGACCGAGGGGCTGCTGGTGCGGATGCTGCTCGACGACCCCTTCCTCGAGCGGGTCGACACCATCGTCTTCGACGAGTTCCACGAGCGGAGCCTCTCCTCGGACCTCGCGTTCGCGATGGCGCGGCAGCTCCAGCGGGAGGCACGCGACGACCTGCGGCTGCTGGTGATGTCGGCGACCCTCGACGTCGAGCCGATCGCACGCTTCTTGGGCGGGGCGCCGGTGGTGCGCTCCGAGGGGCGGCCGTTCGCGGTCGAGGTCCGGCACCTCGGGCGGCCCGACGAGCGCAACCTCGACGGCGCGGTCGAGGCGGCTGTCACCCGCGCCATGAACGAGACCGGCGGCGACGTGCTCGTCTTTCTGCCCGGTGTCGGCGAGATCCGGCGGTGCGCGGACCGGCTCTCAGCTTCGGCGGCAAGGCAGGGCTTTGACGTCTGCCTGCTGTACGGCGATCTCTCGGCGGCAGAGCAGGAGCGGGCGCTCAGCGCGGGGCCGCGGCGCAGAGTGGTGCTTTCGACGAACGTCGCAGAGACCTCCGTCACGGTCGAGGGTGTCACGGCGGTCGTCGACACCGGGCTCTCGCGCGTGAAGCGGTACGATGTGGGTTCGGGGCTCGACCGCCTCGAGCTCGGGCGCATCTCGTTGGCCTCCGCACGCCAGCGGACCGGGCGTGCGGGACGGACCGGGCCGGGCGTCTGCTTCAGGCTCTGGGGAGAGGCCGAGGAGCGCGCGATGCGCGCCTTCGAGGAGCCCGAGATCCGGCGCGTCGACCTGGCCTCGACGGTGCTCGACCTTGCGGCCTGGGGCGAGGCAGAGGCGGAGCGCTTCGGCTGGTTCGAGGCGCCCGATCCCGTCGCGCTCGGGCAGGCGCGGGCGCTGCTGAGCGAACTCGGCGCGTTCGATGCGGCCGGGCTCACGCGGCTCGGGCAGCAGATGGCGGCGCTCCCGGTCGCGCCGCGCCTCTCGCGGCTGCTGCTCGAGGCGCACCGCCTCGGTCATGCGGAGGCAGGCTGCCTCGCGGCGGCGCTGCTTTCGGATCGTGACCCGCTGCGGGGACGGCGCGAACACCCGGGGTCAACGGACTCCGACCTCACCGACCGGCTCGACTGGCTGGCGACGCCTGCAGGCCGGGGGCCGGCGCGGTCCATCGAGCGCCTCGCCGAGCAGTTTGCGGGACAGCTCCGGCGGGTTGCCGGGCCGCCGCCGACGTCGGGGATGGGCCGAGACGAGGCGCTCGGGCGCGCGGTGCTCGCGGGCTGGCCCGACCGGGTCGCACGACGGCGCGCGGTGGGCTCGCCACGCGCGGCGATGACCGGGGGGCGCGGTGTTGTGCTCTCGGCAGCGAGCGGGGTGCGTGACGCGGCGCTGTTCGTGGCGCTCGACCTCGACGGGGGCCGTCGCGAGGACCGGTCCGAGGCCCAGGTCTGGATGGCCTCTGCCGTCGAGGAGCGCTGGCTGCAGCCCGGGACCGTGGTGCGGGAGGCCCGCTGCGCCGTCGATGCGGCGACGGGGCAGGTCCGGGGCATCGACACCGTGCGGTACCGGGACCTGATCCTGTCGGAGCGCCCTGCCCCGACGCCCCCGCGCGAACAGGTCGAGGCGGCGCTTGCCGAGGCGATCCGGGCCGACCCGGCGTGGGCGCTCGGGCTCGAGGGAGATGCGGCTCGCCGTCTGGTGGCGCGGGTGAGGTTCCTGGCTGGCGCGATGCCCGAGCTCGAGCTGCCCGTCGTCGACGAGGCGTTCTGGCGCGAGCAGGCAGAGACGTGCGCGATCGGGGCGCGGAGCCTTCCGGAGGTGCGTGACGGCCGTGCCTGCCAGGCGCTGCGGCAGACGTTGACGCAGGCACAGCGCACGACGCTCGACCGCGAGGCTCCCGAAGCAGTCCGGGTGCCGAGCGGCAGCGAGATCCGAATCGACTACCAACCCGAGGGCGGACCGGTGCTCTCCGCGCGCATCCAGGAGCTGTTCGGCTGGTCGGATACGCCTCGCATCGCGTCCGGTCGGGTTCCGTTGGTGCTCCACCTGCTGGCCCCGAACATGCGCCCCCAGCAGGTCACACGGGATTTGCGCAGTTTCTGGAGTTCTACCTACACAGAGGTCCGCCGGGAGCTTCGCCAGCGATATCCCAAGCACGACTGGCCCGAGGACCCATGGGTCGCGACCGCGAGCCGGGGAGCACGCCGCCGGCCTCCGTCGTCGTGACGGCGGGGTGGGTGGTCGAATTCTGTCGTCGGCTCCCTTGGCTCCATGGTAGCCGTCTCGAACGCGTGTCTCGCCCCTGCATGGAGTCAGAACGATGCGAGATTCATCGGCAGTGCGGCGTTCGGTCGGTCGACGCATCCTGGTGGTCGCTGTCGGCGTCGTGGCGCTGACCTCTGCGTCGATCGCGTCGCTCCTGGTGGTCAGCCACATGCGGATCGACCGCAAGAAGAGCCAGGTGTTCGAGGTTTTGGGGCTCGGTTTCGACCCTCGGCTTACGGATTCGGTGCCGGTGGCGGAGCGCGCACGGCTCTACGAAGCGCGAGGATGTGCCGATTGCCACGGCGTCAACGGCGCCGGCAAGGTGTTCATGGACTCCCAGCCGCTGGCAACCTTCAGGGGGGCCAACATCACACCCGGGGCCGGCGGGCTGTCGCCAGACACGACCCCCGCCGACGTGGCCGGTTCACTCTCGAAGATGACGGACACGGAGT
>JBILLP010000409.1:0-3807 GCA_044376025.1 Bradymonadia bacterium | reverse complement strand
CCGCAGTGACCACCTCCATCCAGCGGATTCGCTCGACCCGCACCGTCACGTCACCCACCGTGCACAGGCCGTCGGCGACGAGCGCGGAGGCATCGACCCTGCGGCCCCGGGACGAACGGGCCGCCACGTCGAGCCAAGCGTCGAGATCCCTGCGCCAGCCATCGGCGAGGCGAAGTGGGAAGGCGTGGGATGGGAGAATCTGGGTCGGCATGGTCGAATCAGGCAGCGCCAACTTGAGCCTGCGCGCTTGGCTTGCTAGCAGTCCCCCGTGCTGAGCGCGACGAGCGCGCTCTCCCGTTACCAAGGCCGGCGTGGCAGCCACGGACTCCGCCGGCCCTTCACAGTGAGACAACATGACGTTCTACGAAGCGGCAATCGAGGTGCTGCGAGAGGCGGGTCGTCCGCTTCACCACAAGAAGATCGCCGAGATCGCGGTCAAGCGGAACCTCCTCTCGCACGTCGGCAAGGCCCCCGAGGAGACGATGCTGGCCCGCCTGGCGCAGGAGGTCCGCAAGGGCCCGGGCGAGACCCTGGTGGAGCAGACACGCCCTGGCATCTTCGCCCTCAAGCAGGGTGTCGACCCGACCGACGCACGGGAGACGCTCTCCTTCCGCAAGCCGACGCCCCCGGCGCCGGAGGCGGAGGCCCAGGCCGAAGCGGAAGTCCCGTCTGACGAGGCTGCCACGACCGAGGAGGCGGCTGCTGCGAGCCCCGAGGTCGCGGCCCCGCCGGCACCCGCGCGCCGATCCGAGAACTCCCGGCGCCGCGGAGGCTCGGCAAGCGCTGCGGCAGCCGCGGTGCCTGCTGCCCCGGTCGAGCCAAGCGTGCCCGCCGCGGTCGCCGAGGAGTCGACCGACGATGCAGAGGCTCCCGCAGTGTCTGCGTCGGTCAATGATCTCGATGCAGAGTGGGATCCGGCCGATGTCGAGCCGCTCCCGCTCGCGCTCGGCGAAGATGAGGCCGAGGGCCCGGAGTCAGGCGCGGTGGTTGATGCGCCTGCGGTCGGAGGTGCCGATCGCAAGCGCCGACGCCGCGGTCGCCGCGGTGGCAAGGGTCGCGGACGCGACGAGGATGCCACCACGTCAGGCGACACCCCGCAGCGCGAGCCTGCGCAGGCAGAGGCCTCCGACGGCCCGCCTGTGCCCGAGCCATCTGCCGCCTCGGCAGACCGGGATGCACGTCGCCAGCGTCAGGGCAGACCGCCGCGACCCGCCGGCGACGCGAGCCGGAGCGAACTCGATGACGGCGCGTCGGACATCGAGCGGGCCATCTTCCGCGCTCTCTCGACGCTGGCGCCGGGTGCCTTCATGCGCGCCGACGAGATCGGCCGCTCCTTCGACGCCTCGCCTGTCGGCAGCGTCAAGCGCCTCGGCGTGCACGCCATCCGGACGGTGGTGCGTCGGAGCAACGACCGCCGCGCGGCCGATGGGCGGCCGCCGCTGTTCGAGGAGCCACGGATCGACTGCTACGCCCTTGCCGCGGCGTCGGGCGCCGACCTCGCGAGGTCGTACGCGTCGCTGAACGAGTGGCAGGAGACCCACCGGGGACTGCTCGAGGAGCGCCTCTCTCAGAGCCTGCGGCAGATCGGGGACCAGGGCCTCGCCAATGTCGTGACGCTGCTGCTCGACCGGATGGGCTACCGCAACATCGTGTCGCACGGCAGCGTCGACGGTGAGGTGATCACCTTGAGCGCCTCGTCGCCTCGAGGCCTGGCGAGGGCCCAGGTCGCGATCCGTGTGACGAACCCGAGGCAGCAGGTGCGTCGCGAGCAGGTGACCCTGCTGAGGGGCAACCTGCACGTCTACGGTGCCACCGAGGCCGTGATCATCTCGCTCGGCGGGTTCAGCGAGGACGCGCAGGCGAACGCGACCGTCGCCAACCTCGCCCCCATCGCGCTGATCGACCGCTCGGAGTTCGCAAAGCAGCTCATCCAGCAGGGGATCGGCGTCGGTCGGTTCAATGTCGAGGTCAGCTTCCTCGACGAGACGTTCCTGCGCGAGCTCCGCGGCTGAACCTGCCGATGGCGACCTCTGGCGAGGCCGATGCCCCAACGATGCACTGGGAGCACCTGGGCCGGATCTCGTGGAGCAGGGCCATGAAGCGGCAGCTCGAGGCGTGGGAGGCCGTGAGGTCGGGAGCGCCGGACCGCCTGTTCACGCTGGAGCATGACCCCGTCGTGACGCTCGGGCGCCGAGCCCGGGAGTCAGACCTGCTCGTGCCGAGGGAGGTGCTGGAGAGCCGCGGCATCGCCGTCGAGGTCGCGGACCGGGGCGGAGAGGTCACCTACCACGGGCCTGGGCAGCTCGTCGTGTACGCGATTGTGCAGGTTGAGCGGGCGCGCGTCGGGCCGGGTGACCTCGTCCGGAGGCTCGCAGGTGCGCTGGAGCAGGTGCTCGAGTCGCGCGGCATTGCGGCGCGCTACGACAAGGACCACCCGGGACTCTGGACACCGCGCGGCAAGCTCGTGGCCGTGGGCATGCGGGTGACCGGAGGGGCCTCGCTGCACGGCGCCGCCCTCAACCTGACGACGCCCCTCGACGTCTTCTCGCTGTTTGTGCCGTGCGGGATGCCCGGGGCGATGGCCACGAGCGTCGAGGCGGAACTTGGGGTTGCCCCCGACCTCGAAGCGTGCGCCGGCGAGGTCGCGAGCGCTTTCGCGTCACGGATGGCCCGACGACTCGTGGTCGAGGAGCGGAGCGACGGCGCGCCACACCTCTAGGGCGACCTCGTCGACGTCACGCCGGCCATCGACGCGGACATGGGTGTCTGGCCTGAGCCGATAGGCCTCGTCGTAGCCGCGGACGACCTGCTCAAGGAAGCGCTCCCGCTCAAAGATGTCGAGCGGCCGAGCCCTCCGCACCATGCGTTCGAGGCAGACCTCGACCGGGACATCGATCTGGATCACGAGGTCGGCGGGGGGTGCCTCCCGGTTGATCCGGGCGACCCACTCGCGGTCGAGCGAAGCGCCCTGGTAGGCGAGCGAGCTATGCACGTAGCGGTCCGAGATGACCCATCGTCCCTGTTCCAAGGCGGGACGCACGGTCGAACGGATGTGGTCGCAGCGGTCGGCGGCGAAGAGCAGCGCGAGCACCTCGTCGCCGAGGGTTGCGCCGTCGGGTTGCACGAGTCGCCGGCCGATTGCCTGCCGGATCATCGTTCCGATGGGGCCATCGCTTGGCTCGCGCGTCGAGACGACGGGGACACCGGCCTGGCCGAGCCGCACGGCGAGGCGGGCAGCCTGCGTGGTGGTGCCGGCCCCGTCGAGCCCCTCCAAGACGACGAATCTGCCTCTCGACATGCGGCACCCACGATCGAGCCTGCCACCGAACCATGCGGGAGACTACTCGTTCGACGCCGGTGACGCCACCGGGCGGAACCGGGTCGATGTGCTGCTTGACCCACCGGAGCCGTGCTGCTAAAGGCCCGCCCTCTCTCAGTGCAGGCGTCGTTCAGTGACGGGCGCGGCACGCGGCTGCAGGAAGTGGCGATGTCGAAAGAAGGAACGATGAATCGGAACGAGACCGAACTGGGTCCCATCGAGATCAAGGTCGATGGCGCCGTTGAGCGTGCGATCGGGCGTCTCAAGCGCGCGATGGCGCGTGAGGGCATCCTCAAGGAGGTCAAGAACCGTCGTTACTTCGAGAAGCCGTCGGTCAAGGAGAAGCGCAAGCGCCGTGAGGCGGAGCGCCGTCGTCGTCGGGCCCTTCGGACCCGCGTCGACTGAGCAGCACGCACCGGGCGGGTGTCTGGGCTGATGGTCCTCACCTGCGTCGAGGGCGCCCTCTGGGCGCCCTTCGGCGGTTTGCC
>JBILLP010000408.1:0-3828 GCA_044376025.1 Bradymonadia bacterium | reverse complement strand
GAGCCTGATTGCGACTCCGACTTCTTGCTCGTACATCCCACCTCGCCGACGTTGCGATACGTCCCTACGATGGGCCGGATCACGCGTCAAACCATCCAAGTCCATGACCACGACCCCGCTGGGCCCCCGCCCTGAGAGCCTCCCGCCATCGGCCTCCGCGGTCGAGATGAACGAGATTGTGCTCCCCTCGCACGCCAATGCGGTGGGCTCGATGTTCGGAGGCGTCCTGATGTCGTGGATCGACGTCTGCGCCGGGATCTCTGCCGGCCGTCACGCGAGGGCGGTCGTGGTCACGGCCTCGATGGACCAGCTCGACTTCGAGGCACCCATCCGCGTCGGGGACGTGGTGACCCTGAGGGCAATGGTGAATGCCGCGGGGCGCTCGTCGATGGAGGTCGGGGTCAGGGTCGAGCGCGAGGTGCCAACCACCGGCGAGCGCGTGCACGCCGCCAGCGCCTACCTGACCTTCGTCGCCCTCGACGCGGCCGGGAACCCAACGAGGGTGCCGTCGATCTCCCCGGAGTCGGACCTGGAGCGGCTGCGCTTCGACGAGGCGCAGCTTCGCCGAGCGAAGCGGCTCGAGACAGCCAATGCCCGAAAGGCGATGCGGTCGGGCCGGTCGCTGTAGCAGCGCCGACCACGCCAAAAACGGATAACCCCCGGGCAGCGGCTCGTGGACCAATCGGCCCGACCTGTACCGATGCTACCCGGGGGCGGCAGTGCCTGGGATGACCTCCAGCGAGCACCGAGTTTCACGCGTTCCGTCGTCGCACACTGGGTGCGCCGGCCACGAGCCGCGGAGTCGATGCGCAAGAGCCAGAATGCCCGCTAGAGGGGCACCACCTCACCGGTCGGCCTCAAACAGTGACAGCTTGACACGGGATCACCTCCTTAACGCGGCAGGTCTTGGATCGCAGGTTCCCAACCTGCCACCTCCGTCGGCCGTGCCGTCGACCGAACCGGAGGGCTGGGGCGGATGCCCCCGGGGCCGGGGCGGTGTGAGCCCTGGCAGGTCCGTGGCTCGCTACGCCACGTTGAATGACCTGCCCAAAGAATAAGTAGGCTCGCGATCGGCCGCAAGGCGACTGGATGATTTCGCCTGCGCCCGCTAGTCGACTCCCTGAGGTGCTTCATGTCGTCGCGGCCAGAGCGTGTCGTCCGTTACATCGTGGCCGAGGGGGTCATCGGCGTCGGCAAGACGACGCTGGTGAATGCGCTCGCAGCGCGTCTCCACGCCCGGACCGTGTTCGAGGTCTTCGAGGAGAACCCCTTCCTCCGGGGCTTCTACGCCGACCGCGCCCGCTATGCCTTCTCGACCGAGATGTTCTTCTTGCTGTCCCGCTTCAACCAGCAGGAGACCTTCGCGCAGGAGGACCTGCTGCAGCAGCACGCCGTCAGCGACTACCTCTTTCAGAAGTGTCGGCTCTTTGCCGGCCTCACGCTGAGCGACGCCGAGCTCGAACTGTTCGCCCGGGTGTACGGGATCCTGGAGCGCCAGGTGCCGGTCCCTGACTGCGTGATCCACCTCACCGCCCCGATCGAGGTGCTCCTGGAGCGCATCGCGTCGAGGGGGCGTGACTACGAGCAGTCGATCACCGGTGACTACCTCCGGGAGCTTGATGAGCGTTACCGCACGCTCTTTGCAGGCTACTCTGCGGCTCCGGTGGTCACGATCGATACGACCGAGGTCGATTTTCGAGATCCTGAGCAGGTGGACCGGCTGCTTCGGCTGCTGGTCTCCGGGCGGCGCGGCGCGTTCGACTCACGGTCGCTCGCCGCGCTCCCGCTCGTTGACCCTCCCCCGCGGAGCTGAGTGTGTCGCATCCCGTCCCCATCGAGGTCGAACTGGTCGAGGCAGCGGGTGAGCTGCGCGTGGCATGGTCTGACGGCCATCGCAGCCGCTTTGCCCTCGCGTACCTTCGCGGCTGGTGCCCCTGCGCCAAGTGCCAGGGGCACTTCGCGGAGGCGAAGGTCTTCGTCGCGTCGAAGGGCGTTCGGCTCAATCACCTCGAGGCGGTCGGGGGCTACGGCATGAAGCCGCACTGGTCAGACGGGCACACGACGGGCATCCTGTCGTTCGACTACCTCCGCGAGATTGAGGTTGCTCCCCCGGGAGAAGGCCCCACCAATGCGGAGCTGCTCGCCGCAGGGCCCTCGGCGGGTTGACGGAGGGGCTGGACCGCAGCGGGGCCAAAAAGCGCGAACGCCGCGCACGGGGCGCGGCGTCCAGCGAGGGGCTGAGGTCCGGCGAGGCGCCGAACCGAGGGCCTTACTCGGGCGCCGAGAAGGTGAACTCCTTGGTGCCGCCGTTGCCGTCCGAGCTGCCGAGCGACACGAAGAAGCCGCCGGTGAAGCCCGAGGCGCTCGTGAGGGAGTCGAGGCCAGCGGCGTCGTCGATGGCGTAGACGTCGTAGACATCGGCGCGGGTGCGCGACACGTTGGAGCACTGGGCGTTGTCGAGCTCGTAGACCTTGATGACGTCGCCGTCCTCGATCTTCAGCGCATTGCCCTGCGTGTCCTTGAAGGCCGCGACGATGAAGCCGCCGGTGCCGCCGACCGACACGAACTTGGAGTTCGGGTCCTCCGTGAGCGAGCACTCGCCAGGGGTGACGGCCGGGATGGCGTCGTTCTGGCCGTCGAGGGCCTCCTTGCGCGCATTGGCGTTGGCGTTGTCGCCGGTGCCCGTGGCGCCCGGCGAGTACTTGGCGGCGTAGGCCCAGCCGATGGTCTGGTTGCCGCGCTTGAGCTCGACCGCGTCGAGGTCGGGGCCGGGGGTGTTGGTCTGGGTGATGTCGGCGTCGGTGGTGACCTTCGACACGACGGCGACCCACTCGAAGGTGGCAGCCGCAGGCTCACCGCAGGTCCCGGCGCCGCCCGAGCCCTCGATGCAGGCGAGGCCGTCGTCGCAGTTGTCGGCGACGTTGTCGGCGGTGCAGCTGGTGTTGCAATCGCCGGACGCGGTGTTGCAGGTGTAGTCCCCGCACTCGTCGCCCGAACCGGTGCACTCCGCCGCGGTGTCAGCCTCGCACACGCCCTCGGTCTCGCCCGCGGCGATGACGCAGGTCTCACCCTCAGCGCAGTCAGCGCTGGTCGTGCACTTGTCCTCGGTCACCTCGCACGCGGCGAGCGTGCTGAGCGCGGCGAGGGAGCCAAGGATCGCAAGGGTATTCTTCACGTTCATGTCGAACCTCTCAGGTTTGCCCCGCGAAGGGCGGGAATGCAGCGCCGTGCAGATTAGAACACGGCCATCATGTCAGCGGGACGCCGCTTTACGGATTCCATTCAATCGTGTCAAACACGTGCCGCTCCGCAGGCCTTGGTTCGGTGCGGGGTTTTCGCGCCCCGAACGACCTGCGGCGACCACCCGAGACCCCCAACCTGATGCCTGCGATTGCCATACCCGCGAGCGATGCCCGCATGCGGGTCACCGAGTCTGACCTGCCCTTCTCGTCGACCGAAGAACTCGATGCCGAGCCGTCGATGGTCGGCCAGGAGCGGGCACGCGCCGCCATCGAGCTCGCGCTCCGCCTCGATGGGCGCCCCTTTCACCTCTTTGTGGCTGGTCCCGTGGGCTCAGGGCGCTCGACCATGGTGCCCCAGATCGCCCAGCGCTTTGCGGAGCAGAAGCCCACGCCGCCCGACTGGTGCCTGATCCACAACTTCGCCCAGCCCGACCAGCCCATCGCCCTGAGGCTCCCCGCCGGGCAGGGCAGGCTGCTCGCCGTCGAGATGAAGAAGCTCGTCGAGTCGCTCGAGAAGCGCATCCCTGCCGCGCTCACCAGCCGCGCCTACCGAGGCAAGCACCAGACCATCCTCGAGCGCGCCCTC
>JBILLP010000407.1:0-3836 GCA_044376025.1 Bradymonadia bacterium | reverse complement strand
AAGCGGGCGCCCTTCGACGTGCCAGAGGGCGAGTCCGAGATCGTCGCCGGCTATTTCACAGAGTTCTCTGCACTCAAGTTCGGCGCCATCCAGCTCTCAGAGTACGTCGGGACTGTGTTCGTCGGCGCGCTCGTGGCCACGATCTTCCTGGGCGGGTGGCAGGTTCCCTTCCTCTATGGCGATGGGTTCCGCTTCGGGAGCGAGGCTGCGGAGCCGGCGCTCGCCCTCCCCTACCTTGCCGTCGTGGTGCTGCGGGCGCTCGCGCTCGTCGCCAAGATCCTGTTCATCGTCTGGCTTCAGTTCATGGTTCGCTGGACCATGCCACGCTTCCGCTATGACCAGATCATGGCGCTCGGCTGGAAGTTCCTGCTCCCCTTGTCGCTCGCCAACCTGGTGGTGACAGGCTTTGTGGTCCTCGTTCTCGGAGGTTCGTGATGGCGGCCACGGTCAAGTCGGTAGAGCGTCCGCGGCGGACGGTCTGGGTCCAGTCCTACCTGCCTGAGGTCTTCCGCGGGTTGGCCGTGACCTCGCGGCAGATGGTCCGCAACCTCTTCGGGAGCAAGGATGTGGTCACCATCCAGTATCCTGAGGTGAAGAAGCGGTATCCTCCCCGCTACCGCGGACTTCACCGGCTAATGCACCGCGATGACGGCCAGGTCCGCTGCGTTGCCTGCATGTGCTGCTCGACTGCCTGCCCCGCGAACTGCATCCACATCGTGGCGGCAGAGCACCCAGACAATGGCATCGAGAAGTACCCCGCCGTCTTCGTCATCGACGAGCTCCGCTGTATCGTCTGCGGCTTCTGCGTCGAGGCCTGCCCCTGCGACGCGATCCGCATGGACTCGGGCGTCCACACGCAACCCTTCGAGGACCGAACCCTGGCGTTCTTCGACAAGGCGGAGCTCATGACGCGAGGTACCGGCTCCATCGCGCTGCAGGGTGGTAAGTACAAGGGTGAACACGACGGGCACTGAGCGGCGACGCAGTCCCGGGCGCGGCGCATCGGTTGCTGCGGCCGCGCTGCTCGTCGTCGCGACCCTGGTCAGCCTCGGGCTGCAGTGGCACGACGCGCACCGAATGCCCGAACACGACGTCGTGGTGGCTGCCAACCAGGCCATCTCCGGAGAGGTCGGCGACCGTGACGCCGTCAGGGTTGCCCCAGGCTGGTTCGACACGGCTCGGATCGGCTTTGACACCCGCCACCTCATGCTCGGAACCGACCTCGATGAGTACGACCGGCACAGGTTTGACCGCCTGTGGCTTCTCTCGAGCGCGTCCCATGCCGCTGTCGCGGCGCGTGACCGTGCGGCCTGGCTCCGGGAGACCGAGGTCCGCTTTGAACAGTCGGGGTATCGAATCGAGGTCGGTAGGGTAACCCAGACCGACACTGTCCTCTGGGATGGGCTCGAGCAGATTCGGCAGGCCCGGGTCGAGCGGCAGCCACTCCAGAAGGGAGCGCCCGTCGCCTGCTCCCGCTGGGATGCCAACGCGTGGCAGTGCGGGCGCGTGGACCCCTACCTCTTCGTGGGCCCGGTCTTTCGCGAGATGGACGAGTCCTTCAGGGAGTGCGTCTCTGCCAATGCCCTGCCGCGCGGCCAGCGCTGGTCGGTGCTGTGGTCGCAGGTGCCGCTTGGGTCAAAGTTGCGCTTCAAGGCGGGCAACACGTACCTTGCCCACCGGTCGCCGCGAGGCTCGGTGGTGCACCTCAGCGTGTTGCTGAACGGTATCGAGGTCGCGAAACGGGATTTCATGCCCCACGAGCTCGGATATCCGGAAACCGTCGTAGACACCGCCGCCCTGCGCGGCGGCATCGGCGACATCGAGTTCAGGGTCTGGGCCGAAGACCACTTTGACCGCTTCTTCTGCTTCAGGCCGCAGACGCTCGACACCGCACGCTGACCTCGACTCCCCCTGCCCCGGCAGACGCCATGAACCCAGGCGAAACGATAGGCCGCTACACCCTGAAGCGTCGCATCGCGAGTGGCGGGATGGCAGAGATCTGGCTTGCCACCACGCTCGGGCCTGCCGGATTCGAGAAGGATGTCGTGATCAAGCGCATCCTTCCGCACCTCGTCGAGGACCGCCGGTTCGTCGAGATGTTCATCGATGAGGCCCGGCTGGCTGCCGGACTGACGCACCCGAACATCGTGCAGATTTTCGACCTCGGCGAGTCAGACGGCGGGTACTTCATCGCAATGGAGTTCATCGACGGCTTCGACCTCGAGACGCTCGAGGCAACGGCCTCGAGCCACGGTATCCGCATCCCGGCAGAGGTCGCCGCGCGCATCGTCGCCGACTGCTGCAACGCACTCGAGTACGCGCACAACTTCAGCGACCGGGAGGGACGACGCGTCGGCCTCGTCCATCGGGATGTCAGCCCGCAGAATGTCCTGATCTCGCGCGACGGAGTCGTGAAGCTCGTGGACTTCGGCGTCGCCAAGGCAGCGACGAGCCAGCACAAGACACAGACGGGCGCGATCAAGGGCAAGCTCGCCTTCATGTCGCCAGAACAGATCCAGGCGCGTCCGCTTGATGGGCGCAGCGACCTCTTCTCGCTCGGCATCGTGCTGTACCAGCTCCTGACGGGGCAGCGGCCCTTCGGGCATGAGAGCGAGCTGCTCGCCGTCAGCCAGATCCTGCACGACCCGCCGCGCCCGGTCCGGGAGATCCGGGGCGATATGCCCGCGGAGCTCGAGGACGTGGTGATGCGGGCGCTCGCCAAGCAGCCCAAGGACCGCTTCCAGAGCGCCTCCGAGATGCAGATGGCGCTCGAGCAGTTCCTGCGCTCCCGGGGCGTGCTGCTCACGCAGCGGGATCTCTCGCGATTTGTCCTCAACGTCTTCAGCGCCTCACCCGACCCGAACCTCGTGGTCGCGGGAGCGGCGACCCAGGCGGCGGCGGCGCCCTCGGGCCCCACGCCGACCGTCGTCGAGCAGGCTGCGACGATCCTCGCCGGCACCGGGGCCGCCCCCTCGCCCGGGTCCGCGCCGGCGACCGCACCGGGCGGCCGGCTCGACCGGACCCTCGGGGCTGTGCAGCGGAGCCGGGATGCCGTGCCGCGGCCGGACAACCGGCCGCCCCGTTCCCCCGACGCCTCGGTCGAGGCTCCGGGCCCGACCACGCCCGCCCGCCCGGGCAACGCTGGGCGCGTTGCGGCGGCGCTCGCTGCTGCGGCCGCGCTCTGCGTCGCCGGCTTCATACTCTGGTCGACCCGGGATGCCGATCCGGGCACGGCGCCGCGGTCGGGCTCCATGGCCCCGGCACCGACGGGCGAATCGGCCCCCGCCCCCCGCGATGCGGGTGTCGGTGCGCCCGCCACCGCCGGCGCGACCACCAACCCCGCCGGCAGCCGCGATGTGACGGGCTCAGCCGGCAGCGGGCAACCGCCAGCGCCGATCGTTCCCACTGTGCCGGGCGCGCAGCCGGTGGCTCCTGACGTCCCAAAACCTGTCGCAGAGCCCGCATCCACCACGGAGCGCCGCGCGGAGGCACGGACCGGAACGATTCGGGTCGGGCTGCCCGGCAGTGCCGCAGGCAGAGGCCGCTACTCGGTCTTCGTCGACGGGAAGCGCGTCGGCTCAGCGCCCGAGCAGACGCAGTTCAGGGCCTCGCCGGGTCAGCGACTGGTCGAGGTTCGGGGCGAGGGGCGCGTCTTCAGCCGTGTCGTTCGGGTCGAGGAGGGCAAGACCGTCTCTGTGATGGTGACCTTCTAGCGACCGCTACGGGGTTGGCTTCCAGGTTCCGCCGCGCACGGCATCAAGCGTCGTTGCGTGCCGGTGACGGGCTGTCCGGGTATCGACCTCGAGAGTGCCCCACCGGAGTTGAGCCGTGCGGTC
>JBILLP010000406.1:0-3841 GCA_044376025.1 Bradymonadia bacterium | reverse complement strand
TTCGCGTAGCCAAAGAAGCGTCGATGAATTCCCGGGTTGTGGAGTTTGGAACATGTCGCGCGTCATTGGAATCGACCTCGGAACGACGAACTCCTGCGTGGCGGTCTCCGTCGGGGGAGAGGTCATTGTCATCGCCAACAGCGAGGGGAGCCGCACGACTCCCTCCGTGGTCTCGTTCACAGAGTCTGGAGAGCGGCTGATTGGCCACCTGGCCAGGCGCCAGGCGGTGACCAACCCCGAGAACACGGCAGTCGCCGTCAAGCGGCTGATCGGTCAGCGGTTCGATTCACCCCCTGTCCAGGAGGCGGCGCGACACGCGAGCTACCGCATCGTGGCCTCGCCCAGCGGTGACGCATGGCTGCGTCTCCGCGACAAGGACTACAGCCCCCCCGAGATCAGCGCGTGGGTCCTTCGCAAGATGAAGCAGACCGCGGAGGACTACCTCGGCGAAGAGGTCGTCGATGCGATTGTCACGGTGCCGGCCCACTTCAACGATGCCCAGCGACAGGCGACCAAGGACGCCGGACGCATCGCAGGCCTGAACGTCATCCGCATCATCAACGAGCCCACCGCCGCTGCGCTCGCCTACGGGATGCAGCAGAAGAAGGACGGCATCTACGCCGTGTATGACCTTGGTGGCGGCACCTTCGACGTCACGGTCCTGCAGATGACCTCGGGCGTGTTCGAGGTCAGGGCGACCAGTGGCGACACCTTCCTTGGCGGCGAGGACTTCGACCGGAGGCTTGTCGACAAACTCGCCGATGAGTTCGAGCAGGCCAATGGTGTCGATCTGCGAGACGACCGCATGTCGCTCCAGCGCCTCAAGGAGGCCGCTGAGAAGGCCAAGCACGAGCTCTCGAGCGCGACGACGACCGACATCAGCCTGCCCTTCATCAGGTCGTCAGAGTCGGGCCCCCTGCACCTGTCTCGAACCATCACGCGGTCTGAGCTCGAGGAGCTGGTGGATGACCTCGCGAACCGCACGCTCGTCCCGTGTCGCGATGCGCTGAAGGCCGCTGGCCTCAAGACGGCCGATATCGCAGAGGTCATCCTTGTCGGCGGCATGACCCGCATGCCGCTCATCCAGCAGAAGGTCGCGGAGTTCTTCGGCCGGCAGCCGAACAAGGACGTCAACCCTGACGAGGTGGTCGCCATCGGCGCCGCGACGCAGGGTGGCGTTCTGCGAGGCGAGGTGGCCGACGTGCTGCTGCTCGACGTCACGCCGCTGACGCTCGGGGTCGAGACGCAGGGTGGCGTGTTCACGCCGCTCATCCCCCGCAACACGACCATCCCGGTCACGGTCTCCGAGATCTTCACGACCGCCGTCGACAACCAGCCCTTCGTCGGCGTGCATGCCCTTCAGGGCGAGCGTCCGCTCGCCCGCGACAACACCAGCCTTGCCCGGTTCGAGCTGACCGGCATCCCTCCGGCGCCCCGCGGCATGCCGCAGATCGAGGTGTCGTTCCACATCGACGCCAACGGCCTCGTCGAGGTCGCGGCCCGCGACCTCGGTACCGGGCGCGCCCAGGCCGTGCAGGTCAACGCGGCGAGCGGACTCGGTGAGGCCGACATCGAGCGGATCATCGAGGAAGCCGAGGTGTTCAGGAACCAGGACGAGCTCAACCGCGAGCTCGCCGAGTTCAGGAACCGGGCAGAGGGGCTCATGTACACCTCGGAGCGGAGCCTCTCCGAGTACGGCAACGTGCTCTCCGCAGCCGACCAGGAGGCGGTGCGCGCTGCGCTGTCGTACTGCCGCCAGGTGCTCGACCGCGACGGAGGAATCGACGAGGTCCGGGGTGCGCTGTCAGCACTCGAGGACGCGGCCTATCGGCTCGCCGACGCGATGTACGCGCACCTCGGACAGGCCAAGTCCTGATGCTGTGAGTTCGACGGGGCAGGGCGAACCGGACCCGCGGGCCCGCGGGTCGGCGGCCTTTCGGCGCGTTGTGCGCCTTCACCACCCGGACTCCCATGCGGGCGATCCCGCGGCTGCGGAGAAGTTCAAGGAGCTCCTCGCTGCGCGGGAACGGGCCCCACGGGGTGGTCCCGAGCTGCCGGCCGCCGAACTGGTGCTCCACCTCACCGTCGCCGAGCTCCGCTCGGGAGGCTTTCGCAGGGTGGCCTTCCCGGAACGCGACGTCGCTGAGCCAACCTACTTCGTGGCATGTGGGCGGACGCTCGAGTTTGAGCTGCCCGCCGACCTCGCACCCGGTGAACGGCTCCGATGGGAGGGGTGGGGGCGCACCGACGGCGTCCGTGGGGGAGACCTCGTCCTGATTGTCGAACGCGCGCCTGAGGCCGGCGTCTGGGGACGTGGGCCTGACGTGGTGGTCCCGCTTGGACTGTCGCTGCTCGACTGGCTGCTCGGGGGCGAGATCGCGGCCGCAACGCCCGTTGGCCCGCTCGTGGTGCAGATTGGGGTCCGTACCCCGCTCGGCGAGCCAATCCGTGTCGAGGGTGCCGGGCTGAGGCGGCGTGAGGGGGGCCGCGGAGACATCACGCTCGTGCCGACCCTGCTCGAACCAGACTGGACGCCAGAGCTTCGTGCCGCCCTCGTCGAGGATCGCAGCAGGGTGCTACGGCGCCAGGTCGAGGGAGGTTAGTCGATGCGCCGGTTCGTGACCCTGCTGTTCGCCTCGGTGGCGGTCGCCCCTGTGCTGGGCGCTGAACCGACGCGCGAGGTCTCCGCGCAGACGTCGGTCGTCGCCGGGGATCAGGCGCCGGTGGTCGCCCTGCTTGCACCCCTGAGCGGGCCGCGGGCCGAGCTCGGTCGTCGTGTGGTCGAGACGCTCCGGATGGCGCTCGCGACCGCGCCGCCACACCGGATGCTGGTCCTCGATACCGCGGAGTCGCCCGCATCGGCGGTCGCGTCGGCGGCCAGGGCTGGTGCCACGGTCGTCATCGGGCCGGTCGGGGCGCTTGAGTCTGCCGCCGCCATCGAGGCCGCGAGCTCGACGCGGCTGGTGGTCGCGACGCTCGCCGGCGTCAGGGGCCTTGAGCGCCCACCGCGGGCCGTACGTCTTCGGCTGTCGGTCTCCGACGAGGTCGAGGCAGCTTGCGCCGCCATCACCGGCGACCCTGCGCTGCTGCGCGTCGCCGCGATCGCACCCAGCGACGCCTATGGAGACGAGGCGCTCGCGACGCTCGTAACCTGCCTCGCCGAGGCTGGGCGCCCGCTGCAGCGGTTCGCGCGCTACGAGCCCGGCGGGCGGGACTTTGCGCGGGCGATCGAGGGCCTGCGGGGCGGCGCGAGGCTCGAGCAGCCGGCCGCGGCGTGGAGCACGCCTCCGGGGTCGAGGTCGACGCGCCGGGGTACGCGCGAGGCGCCCGATGCGCTCGTGGTGCTCGACGACGACGCCGTGGTCGCGGCCGCGCTGCCCTTCTTCGAGCTCGAGGGCTGGCTCGGCGCCCGGGCTGAATCCAGTGTGGCCCTGTTCGGGGTCTCTGACTGGGCCGGGCCTCGTCTCGAGCAGGTATCGGCACTCGCCGCTGGCGCAAGCGTGCCGGTCCGGTGCGCCCTGCGCGACGGTCGCGCGGAGGCGGAGTCGTTTTCGCAGGCATTCGAGCGGGCGACGGGTGAGGCCCCGACGACCTTTGACGCAGAGGTCTTCGATGCCGGCACGCTGGTGCGACTGGCGCTCGCGGCGATGCCGTCGGGGGCCTCGACGCCCGATGCGTTCGCACAGGCGCTCGCGGGTGTCCCTGGCTTTGCCGGCGTCTGCGGGAGGACCTCCTTCGAGTCCGGCGCAATCCGGCGCAATCTGCGGGTGGTCGAACTCGGCGGCGATGGGATCGTGCCGGATTTCTAGGTGTCGCGGAGCAGCGATGTGGCCTTGCCCGC
>JBILLP010000405.1:0-3845 GCA_044376025.1 Bradymonadia bacterium | reverse complement strand
GCCCCCGAGGCCTCGATCGAGGTGATTGGCATCCGGCCCGGCGAGAAGATGCATGAGGTGATGATCTCCGAGGACGACGCGCGCAGCACGCTCGACTGCGGCGACCACTTCGTGATCCAGCCCGAGTTCGGCTGGTGGGCGCCCGACCGCCCGGCCGGGGTGCCGGTGCCCGCCGGGTTTCGCTACGCCTCGGACACGGCCGGCCCGCACCTTGGCGTTGAGGAGATCCGCGCGCTGCTCGCGGAGTGGCTCGGCCATCGCGGCGGGCAGGCGGCATGACACACCCCGCGCTTCCGTACGGTCGCCAGTGGGTTGACGACGACGACATCGCCGCGGTCACGGCGGTGCTACGCGGAGACTTCCTGACGACCGGCCCCTCGGTGGCCGCCTTCGAGTCGGCCCTGTGCGAAGCGACGACCGCACGGTTCGCGGTCGCGTGCAACTCTGGGACGAGCGCGCTGCACATGATGTACGCGGCGATGGGTGTCGGCGCCGGCGACGAGATCGTCACCTCGCCGCTGACCTTCGCCGCCACGGCCAACGCCGCGCACTACCTCGGAGCACGGGCGCGCTTCGTCGATGTCTGCGAGGACACCGGCAACATCGACCCGGAGCGGATCGCCGAGGCGATCACGCCGCGGACGCGCCTGATCGTGGCCGTCGACTACGCCGGTCACCCCGCCGACTATGACGCGCTCGCGCGCATCGCGGAGGCGCACGGCATCCCGCTCGTCGCCGACGCCGCCCACTCGCTTGGCGCGAGCTACCGGGGCCGCCCGGTCGGGACGCTGGCGGCCGCGACCGAGGTCAGCCTTCACCCCGTCAAGCCGGTCACGACCGGCGAGGGTGGCGCCGTGCTCACGAGCGACGTCGAAGTGGCGAAGCGCGCCGCGAGGTTCCGGACCCACGGCATCTCCCGCGACCCCGCGGAGCTCTCACGAGATGAGGGCCCCTGGTACCACGAGCAGCTCGACCTGGGCTTCAACTACCGCATGACCGACATCCAGGCGGCACTCGGGCAGTCCCAGATGCGCCGGCTCGGTGCCTTCATCGACCGCCGGCAGGCCATCGCGCAGCGGTACCTGCAAGAGCTCGCAGACCTCGAAGGCGTGCGGCTCCCGACGGAGCGCGCGGACGTGCGGAGTGGCTGGCACCTGTTTGTGCTGCGCACGTCAGACCCCGCACACCGCCGCCCGCTCTTCGAGCGGCTGCGCGCGCTCGGGCTCGGCGTGCAGGTGCACTACATCCCGGTCTACCGGCACCCCTGGTACCAGCAGAACGGGTATGCCGACGTGCGGTGCGAGCGGGCCGAGGCCTTCTACGCCCGCTCCATCTCGCTGCCGATCTTCCCGAAGATGACCGACGACGACATCTCGAGCAGCATCGAGCGGATTCGGCAGGCCGTGACCGAGGTGGTCGGGTGAGCGCGACGCTGCTGGCGGTGGGATGTGGACCCGAGCAGGTCGCCGGCATCCGCGCGGCGCGGAAGCTCGGCTACCGGGTGGTGGGCGTCGACGGGAATCCGCAGGCGGTCGGCGCTGCGGCCTGCGACCTGTTCGTACCGGTCGACATCGCCGACGAGGCCGCCGTCATCGAGGAGGCCCGTCTCCACAGCCCGGTCGCGGTCATCCCGACGCCCATCGGGCGATTCCTGACGACCGTCGGCGCGGTGAACGATGCGCTCTGCCTGCGGGGCGTTTCGCGCGAGACCGCCCTGCTCTGCACCGACAAGGAGCGGTTCCACGCCGCGCTGGTCTCCGCCGGGTATCCGCGGCCCTGGCGCCAAGCCTTCACGCAGTGGTCCGAGCTCGACCGCGTGGAGGCCGTGCGGCACCTGCCGGTGATCCTCAAGCCGCGGCACGGCTCCGGGAGCCGGGGCGTGCGGACCGCGCGCACCGCCGAGGAGCTCGCCCGGCACGTGGCGGAGCTGAGCGAGACCGCCGGGTTCGATGCGTGGCTGTGCGAGGGCCTCGTCGAGGGCACGGAGTTCGGGGTCGACGGGTGGGTCCGCGACGGTGAGGCGCACGTCGTCGCGATCCGCCAGAAGACCCTGACGCCCGAGCCCATGCGCCAGGTCGTCGGCTACTCGGCCGGAGTGAATCCCCCGGCGGAGACCCGCGCCGCCGTGACCGAGGCCATGCGTCAGGTCGTGCGCGCGGTCAGACAGTCGTGCGGTCTCTTCCAGGCCGACATCATCGTCCGCGATGACGGCTCCATCCATGTCATCGAGTTCGCAGCGCGCCCTCCGGGGCTGGTGATGGCAGAGGAGATGGTCCCGAGGCTGACCGGAGTCGATGTGCTGTCAGCGGGTATCGAGCTGGTCGCGCGCGGCGCTGCGCCGCCGTCGACGCAGGTCCTGCGCCACGTGGAGCTCAGGTTCCTGAGGTTTCGCGCGGGCACGATCCGAGCCGTCGCCGTGCCGCCGCCGACGCCTCCGAACGCGCTGGTCCGGACCGGGGTGGCCGCAGGCATGACGCTCCACGCGATCACGTCGGGGGCCGATGTGCTTCAGCGCGGCTGGGTCATGGCGTGGTCGGAGGAAGGCGCGCCCCTGACGGAGTCTTCGGCGCGCCGCGTCTGTGAACGGGTGGATTCGATCGAGAGGAGCTGGCTGGATGTCGTCCAATTCTGAACCCACGGCAGACGAGCAGAACCGCATCCTGTGGTCCCAGACGCTGCAACGGAACCGAATGCGCTATCCGGACGAGCAGGTTGTCCGGTTTCTGGCCCGAAACTACGGAAATCCTCCACGCCCCGCGCACCGTACCGGACTCGATGTGGGGTGTGGTTCAGGGCGTCACACCGCAACGCTGGTGCGGTTTGGCTTCGACGCGACGGGAATCGACTACGCGCCCGACGTGATCGCTTCGACGGGAGAAGAGTTCGACCGCGAGGGCATCCCTGCCCGGTTTGAGACCACCGACCTGAGTTCGCTCGCGGGACGGGGGGAACGGTTCGATTGCGCGATCGCGTGGGGCGTTCTCTTCTTGCGTCCGGTTGACGCGATGTGCTCCGACCTCGCGGCGCTCAGGGCCGTGTTGAAGCCCGGCGGCCTGCTGCTCGCGAACTTCCACACAGAAGACAGCTGGATGCGAGGGCTGGGCTCCGAGGTCGCCCCGGCGACCTGGCGGCTCGACGAACGTGCCCACGAGTATGCCGGCATGACCTACACATTCTTGCCTCCGGCGGTGTCGAGGGGGCTGCTGGTGGGCGCAGGGTTCGAGGTATTCGAGGAGGAGAGGGTCGAGTACTGGAAGAAGGCCCGCCAACGACTGACCTGGAGTGTGTACTATGCCCGAGTTCCCGCCCCCTGAGCTTCCGGCGTCGGCGGCCGCCGACGCCGGGAACCGGCAGGCTTCGGCCCGCGCGGTGCGAGACGCGACGATGCTCTTCCCCGATGAGCAGGTGGTTCGGTTTCTTGCCCGGAATGGGCCCTACCCGGTGGATGCAAGAGGCCTCGACATCGGTTGCGGCAGCGGCCGCCATACGCTGACACTTGCAGAGTTCGGGCTCCGCGCGATCGGGATCGACTACGAGCCGGAGGTCGTTCGCGCCGCTGCGGAGGCCTTCGGGACGTCGGTCTCGGGCCTTCGCTTCGAGGTCGGGGACCTTGCCGAGCTGCCGGGCCGAGCCGAGCGGTTCGACGTGGTGATCGCGTGGGGTGTGGTGTTTCTTCGTGAGCGCACCCGCATGGTCGCCGATCTGCGGGCGCTGTTCGAAGCCATGAATCCGGGCGGGCGGCTGCTGGTCGACGTACACCCCTCCGCGGACTGCCGACACGGCAAGGGTACCCCGCTGGGCGGAGGGACCTGGCGACTCGACGAGCGCGCCGGCGTGTACGCAGG
>JBILLP010000404.1:0-3850 GCA_044376025.1 Bradymonadia bacterium | reverse complement strand
CAGCTTCGACCGGTACGCCGGCTCGGTCGGTGTCAGCTACCAGGCGACCTGGGGCTCGATCGACGCCGCCTACTCCTACATGTACTCGCCCAAGCGCGAGGTCACGAACGGCAAGTTCGAGGCGATTGTGCCGCTCTGGGTCTGCGAGGACCCGCCGACCGACCAGACAGTCGTGTTCAACGGCACCGCGATGAGCTACGCTGAGGCGTGCGCGCAGCAGGCGGAGCAGTACCCCGATGCGACGCCGAGCCACGCCGTCAACAACGGCACCTACGACGTGGCGCACCAGCTCTTCTCGATCGGCACCACGATCAGGCTCTGACCCTCACTGGGCAGCGTCGATCGAGGCAATCGGGCGCAGCGAACGCGTCGCGACCCAGACGCTGGCGCCGTCGACGAGCCTGACCTCGCTCCAGGCTCCCCGCTGCTCGAGCAGCGACAGCACCGCGCCCTCGTAGAGGTTCGCCGTCTGCACGCGGCCCGCCAGTTCGTCAGGGCCAGCCTTCGCCAGCGGCCTCTCTGCCACCACGACCACGGGCACCACGTGCTCGCGCGTCCACCGGGCGGCTCCCCAGGCGGTCACCACGACCGGCAGCAGCAGGCCCGCAGCCAGCGCCACGACACCCGCGGCGCGCCGCCGGCCCTCGTGAGGCGAAAAGCACCAGACCACAAAGGCGAGCCACATCGTCCAGCTCAGCGCCACCGCGAGCCCGTACACGGGTCGGAGCGGCAGCAGCGACGCCGCCCGCCACCAGGCGATGCTGCGGGGCTCGCCCTCGGTCATCGAGGCCGAGGCGGCGCCACCGGCCCGCGCGCGCCTGACGGCTGCCCCGACGAGGTCGCGGGCATCCCTGGCCTCGCGGTCCCACGGGTTCAGCGCGTGCGCCCGCTCGAGCGCCCAGGCCGCCTCTCCGAGCTTGTCGGCGCGGGCGGCAGCAAGCCCGAGGTTGAACCAGGCGTCGGGAGCCCCCGGGGAGGCCTCCGCGATGCGGCGGAGCTCGACCGTGTCGAGGCCGCCCGAACCCTCGGCCGCGTCAAGCGAAGAAGCCTGGAGCGACAGCGCTGCGAGGCCCAACGATGCCCAGCGAGCAGCCCTACGCGACATGGTCGACCTCCTCGATCCAGGCGCGGGCACGCTCGGCGAGCGCCTCGACGGGCTCTCCGCTGAACCTCGCCGACTCCGCATCGCGGAGCAGCGCGGCGAGCCGCGCCGCGGCGTCGGTGCCGAGCCGACCCCCCGCCCACTGCTCGAGCTGCGCGATCGACCGGCCGCGGGCCGGCTGCGAGAAGCGCGCCTCGATGAATCCGGTCAGCGCGTCCCTGACCGGGGTCGGGCCGCGCTCGGCGAGGATGCGGAGCGCGTCGGCAGCGGCGGAGCGCCGGCGACGCTCGGGCGCGGCCGCCTGCCGGCGGCGCACGAGGACCCTGCCGAGCCAGGTCAACAGCACGAGCACCGGCGGCGCGCCGACCAGCGCCCAGGCAACGGGGCCCGGCAGCGAGGCCGCGGGCAGCCGGCCCGGAGCGTCGGTGGTCGGCCGCGCGGCAGGCAGGGCCTCCTTCCACGCGGCGCCGGAGCCCTCTTCGGCGTGGGCCTCCTGCGCGATGGGCGCCATGCCCTCGACGACCACCTGCAGCGGCGCAGTCTCGAGCGGGACGATGCGCTGCTTCCACGGATCGTAGGCGGCGACGGCGAGCGACGGGATCTCGATGGTGCCCTCTGCCGTCGGTACGAGCGGGAAGGTCACGCCGGCGCGCCCCTCGAGCCAGCCGGAGTTGCCGAGCGCCTGGTCGCGGTCCTCGGTCGGGGTTCCGGCGCGGGTGCGCGGGATCGCGGGCAGCCGAGGCAGCTCGAAGTTCGAGAAGACGCCGACGCCGGCGACCTCGACGTGCACAAGCACGGTCTCGCCGGCCCGGACCTTCGGCCGGTCGACCGTCGCCTTGACCTCGAACCGCCCGACACGGCCACGCGGGTCCGGGTCACCCTGGGCGCGCGGAACCGCGCCGACCTGCAGCGGGATCGCCGCAGAGGCGATGTCGCCCTCGGCGACCCTGCGGCCGAACCCCATCTGGATGTGGATCTGCGCTGCGGGCACCGACGTGGCGCCCTCCTTGAGCGGCACCACGAGGTAGCTCCGGATCACCTGCCCCTCGAAGACGGTCTGCCCAACGGAGCGCGAACGGACAGCCTCGCCGAACATCTGCTGCCGCTGCTGCGAGATGTCCTGGTACCAGAGGCCCTCGAAGGCGGGCTCGGTAAGGTCGGTGATCTGCGCGGGGCCCGACATCACGGGCTTGAAGAGCACAAAGTCGACGATGAACTGCTCGCCGACGACGGGCGCCGGGTCGGACACGTAGGCGACCAGCACCGGCCCGGTCGCATCCGAGGGGATGCCGGTCGTCAGCATCGCCTCGCTGGCGGGGGCGGGAGCGCGGTCAACGCCCGCGGTCGTTGCGGGTGGGGCCGGAGGCGCCGCAGGCTGGCCCTGGTTTGGCATCGGCGGTGGCAAGCCGGGCATCGGGGGCATCGGCGGCATCCCCGGCATGGGCGGGAGCTGCCCGCGGCCACCAAAGGGGTCGAGGGGATCGCGGGCGCGGCGGCGCGGCGCGTTCGGGTCCGACGCGGTCACCGTGATCTCGATCGGGTCAGAGAAGACGGTCCCGGCTTCGGTCACGACCGGGATGCGCCCGAGGGTCAGGGTGCCGGTGCGGGTGGGGCGAAGGTTCAGCGTGGTGGCGCGCTCGATCTTCTGTTGCCCGAACCCGAAGGACATCGAGGTCGACGACCCGCGGCTGACCACCAAGAAGTCCTTGCCCTCGGGATCGCCGACCCGCACGCTGCCGCTCGAGATGATCTCGACCTGGAGCAGCTCATCGACCGCGATCTGCCGTGACGACAGCCGCAGTTCGACGCCGGGCGGCAGGGCAGCCTGCGCCGCGGCGCCCCAAGTCACCGGGTCGGCGAGCGAACCGCCTGAGAGCCACGCGCCAAGCAGCGCGGCGAGCGCGATGGGTGTGCGCCGGTGACGCATCACCACTCCTTCTCGATGTAGACGGGCGGCGCGTGGTCGAGCGCCTGGCGAAGCTGCAGGTTGTCATCGGCGGGCTCGAGGCTGTTGAGAAGCTGCATCAGCCGGCGCTTCTCGTCGTCCCCGGTGCCCTCGCCCTCGGGCGAGGCTCCCTCTCCGCTCCCCTCCTCCGCGGCCTCGTCGCCACCGGCGGGCTGTTCTTCGGCGCTGTCGCCCTCGCCCTGCTGCGGGTCACCCTGCTGCCCGCCCGGCTCCTTGTCGCCGTCCTGCTGGTTGGCGTCCGACGGGTCCTGCTTCTGGTCTCCCTGGTCGCCCTCGCCCTGCTGCCCGCTCGGCTGCTGCGCCTGCTTCTGAAGCTCCGGGAAGGAGAGGTCATAGAAGCCGGGGTCGCCGTCGACGGCGACCAGGAGCTGCGTGGTCGCAGACGGCACATCGACGGCAGCCACGGCGCCCGAGATCCCCGAGGTCGGGTCGGTCGGGGCCGGGTTGCCCGCAGAGGTGGCGAGCTGGCGTGCAGTCGTCGGGTCGTACAGGCGCACCACAACCGACCGCGGGCCGCCTCGCCAGGTGGCGACTGCCGACACGGGCCGTGTCGGGGGCGGCGCGCCTGAGCCCTCCTTCTCGACCTCGGGCAGTGTCAGCGCGTACCAGTCGACGTCGCCGTCGCAGAGCCGCAGGTGCCTGAAGGGCGCCTTCGTCAGGTCGATGGGCTTGGCGGCACCCGGCTCGTTGTTCGGCTCCTGCGGGTCGTTGCCGCTCGGGCAGGCAGGCACGCGCAGCACGTCGAGCTTGTAGGCGCCCTCTGCTCCGCCGACGCCCTGCGC
>JBILLP010000403.1:0-3851 GCA_044376025.1 Bradymonadia bacterium | reverse complement strand
TGTCGATGGACTTCAGGGGAGACCCGTCGAGCGCGCTGCTCGAGGTGCTCGACCCGGAGCAGAACGCGACCTTCAACGACCACTACCTCGACCTCGATATCGACCTGTCCGAGGTGATGTTCATCACCACCGCGAACAGCATGTCGGCGATCCCGCTGCCGCTCCGTGACCGCATGGAGATCATCGAGATCGCCGGCTACACGGAGTTCGAGAAGGTGAGCATCGCCAAGGCGCACCTGATCTCAAAGCAGCTTCGCGACAACGGGCTCGAGGGCGTGAAGGTGGAGTTCACCGACGACGCCGTCCGCACGATTGTGCATCGCTACACGCGCGAGGCCGGGGTCCGGAACCTCGAGCGCGAGATCGCGTCGGTGTGCCGCAAGATCGCCAAGGAGGTGGTCAGCAACGAGGGTGAGCCAATCGCCTTCCACGTGGGCCGCCAGGAGGTCACCCGCTACCTCGGGCCCCCGCGGTTCAAGGATGAGCGGCTCGAGGACAAGGACTCGGTCGGCATCACGAACGGGCTGGCGTGGACCATGTTTGGCGGCGTGCTGCTGACCGCAGAGACGACGGTGATGCCCGGTGCCGGCAAGCTGATCATCACCGGCAAGCTCGGTGATGTGATGCAGGAGTCGGCGCAGGCGGCCATGAGCTACGTCCGCTCCCGCGCCATCAACCTCGGACTGGCTCCGAACTTCTACCAGAAGGTTGACCTTCACGTGCACTTCCCCGAGGGCGCCGCGCCCAAGGACGGCCCGTCCGCCGGCATCACGATGGTCACGAGCCTTGTCTCCGCGCTGACCCGCATCCCCGTCCGTCGCGACGTCGCGATGACCGGTGAGATCACGCTTCGCGGGCGCGTCCTGCCGATCGGCGGAGTCAAGGAGAAGCTCATGGCCGCCCACCGGGCCGGTGTGCGCACGGTGTTGATCCCGGCAGAGAACGTGAAGGATCTCAACGACGTGCCGCGGTCGGTCCGGCGCGCGCTCGAGGTTGTCCCGGTCGAGCACATGGACGAGGTGTTGCAGCGAGCTCTCGTCCTCGATGATCCTGAGGCGTTCCGCGAGCGGCTGCGGCAGCCGATCCTTCCGCCTGATGTGCGCGCTGCGGTCGAGCCAGCGCGGCGGGAGCGGACAACCGATGAGCCGCGGCTTCCGCCCGAGGGCATGTCCACCACGCCCAACTAGGCCCATGCGTCGCGCGTGGAGCGGTCTCGTGGCCGAGGGCGGGCGAGTCTGCTAGGGTCCTACCCCCACGCAGACCTGCGAGTGAGACAGAGATGGCTCGATACCTGGTGACCGCGGCGCTGCCGTACGCGAATGGACCGATTCACCTCGGACACCTCCTCGAGCACATCCAGGCAGACGTCTACGTCAGGGCGCTTCGCGCAGCCGGGCATGACGTGCTCTACCTGTGCGCCGACGACACCCACGGCACGCCGATCGAGCTGAACGCGGCCAAGCGAGGCATCACACCCGAGGCGCTCATCGCAGAGAGCTACGCCGCCCACACGGCCGACTTCTGCGGCTTCTCCATCCTCCACGACCTCTACCACTCGACCCACTCCGACGAGAACCGGGAGCTCGCTGGCTGGATCTACGGCGAGCTGCTCCGCGGAGGCTTCATCGAGCGGCGTGTCTCACGCCAGATGTACTCGGAGAGCCTCGGGCGCTTCCTCCCCGACCGACTGGTGCGGGGTACCTGCCCGCGTTGCGGTGCGCTCGATCAGTACGGCGACGTCTGTGAGGTCTGCAAGTCGACCTACGAGCCGACCGACCTGATCGACCCGGTTGACGCGATCGAGGGCAAGAGGCCGGTGCTCCGTGACACCGAGCAGCTCTACGTGCGGCTCGGTGACTTTCGGTCCTTCCTGGAGCAGTGGCTCGTGGTGGGAGTGCCACAGCCGGCCGTACAGAACTTCGTCTCCTCGTGGCTGAGCGGCGAACTCAAGGACTGGTGCATCAGCCGAGACGCGCCGTACTTCGGGTTTGAGATCCCGGGCGAGCCGGGCAAGTACTTCTACGTCTGGATGGACGCGCCGGTGGGCTACATCGCGACGACGGCTGCCTGGGCGGCGGCGCGTGGGCGCACGTGGCGGCAGGACTGGGACGCATCGAGCGAGACGCGCATCGTTCACGTCATCGGCAAGGACATCGTCTACTTTCACACGCTGTTCTGGCCCGCGATGCTGCGTGCCGCGGGGCTCAAGGCGCCCGACCGTGTGCATGTCCACGGCATGCTGACCGTTGACGGCCAGAAGATGAGCAAGTCTCGAGGTACCTTTGTGCGTGCCTCGACCTACCTTCAGCACCTCGACCCAGACTACCTCCGCTACTACTTCGCGGCCAAGCTCTCAGACTCGATCGATGACATCGACCTCAACCTCGAGGACTTCGTCACCCGCGTGAATGCTGAGCTCGTGAACAACGTGGTGAACCTCTGCAGCCGGGTCACCAAGTTCGTGGCGACGCGGCTCGGTGGGGTGGTGCCGGCCGTCGCGGAGCAGGACCTCGCGATCGGGCGGGACGTGCACGAGACCCTCCAGGTTGCCCTCGATGCGTACGCCGCTGTCGACAGCCGGGCGGCCATCCGGGCGGTTGTCGAGCTCAGCGACCGGCTCAACCTCTTCTTCCAGGAGGCCGAACCGTGGAAGCTGCTCAAGTCCGATCCCGTCCGCGCAGCGGAGGTGTGCGCGGTGGCGCTGCACGGCTGCACCGGGCTGATGTACGCGCTCGCACCGGTCGTTCCGGGCGTGTCGCAACGGTTCGCGGCGGCGCTCGGGCTCGAGTCCATCGAGCCCCGGCACCTCGAGGTCACGTGGCGCTCGGCCACCGTGGCCTCCGTAGAACGGCTCCTCGAGCGAGTCGACCTCGAAAAGGTTCAAGCCATGATTGAAGCGTCAAAGGACACGGTCGCAGCGCCTCAGCTCCCGGTGGTCGAGGTCGAGGCCTTCAAGCCTGAGATCTCCATCGAGGAGTTCAACAAGGTCGACCTTCGTGTCGGCGTCGTGGAGTCCGCGGAGGCCGTCCCGGAAGCCGAGAAGCTGATTCGGCTCATCGTGCACTGCGGGCGTAGGATCCAGGTCTTCGCGGGCGTACGTTCGGCCTATCCTGACCCCACGGTGCTGGTTGGCCGGCGCGTGCTGGTGCTCGCGAACCTCAAGCCACGAAAGATGCGGTTCGGCATGAGCGAAGGGATGCTCCTGGCGACGTCTGCCGAGGATGGAGCCGGGCTGCAGCTGGTCCATCCCGACGACAGCGCCCTGGGTGGCTGGACCGTCAGGTAAGAGGACTCGCATGACCCCCATCGAAATGCTGCGGGAGCGGCGACTGCTCGAACAGGTTTCAGACGAGGAGCAGCTTGCCAAGGCCTTCGCCTCCGGGCCGGTGCGCCTTTACGCGGGCTTCGACCCGACCGCACGCTCTCTCCATGTCGGCAATTTTGTCCCGATCATGATGCTCGCCCACCTGCAGCGAGCCGGGCATGTCCCGATCGCGGTCGTGGGGGGAGCCACCGGCATGATCGGCGACCCGAGCGGACGTTCGAGCGAACGGCAGTTCCTGACCCCAGACGAGCTCGCCCAGAATGAGCAGGCCATCCATCGGCAGCTCGCGAGGTTCCTCGACTTTGACGGCGATCGGGCTGCCACGCTCGTCAACAATGCCGACTGGACCCGCCCCATCAGCTACCTCGACTGGCTGCGCGACGTCGGCAAGCACTTCTCTGTCAATGCGATGATCGCCAAGGAGTCGGTGCGTCGCCGGCTCGAGGACCGGGACCAGGGCATCTCGTACACCGAGTTCAGCTACATGCTGCTCCAGGCGCACGACTTCCTGGTGCTCCACGACAGT
>JBILLP010000038.1:0-11928 GCA_044376025.1 Bradymonadia bacterium | reverse complement strand
CCGACCAGTCCACCCGTGGCGAACAGTCCGCCTCCGGCCCCCATCAGGCTCCACGACAGGGTCGTGTGGTCCACGCGTTCGGCCTCAGGCTCAGCCTCAATCCTGCTTGTCTGGACCGAGACCTGCGTATCCTCACCCGACCGGATCTCGACCTCCGCCCGAAACGGACGCCAGCCTGCGCCCGAAATCTCGACCTCGTAGCTCCCGGGAGCGAGGCGCAGCGCGTCGAGCGGCGTCGTCCCCACCCGGTCGCCATCGAGCGTGACGGTCATGCCTCGACCCGGGGCGACCACGCTCAGCGTACCGGGAGCCACGGCGCGATACTCCTCGAGCGAGGTTCGCGGCTGCAGGGTGTGCCGCAGCGGAGTCAAGCTCCGGGCCGACACCCGGACCACCTCAGTGACGGGATGGTAGCCGTCGAGTGCGATCCTCACGTTGTGGGTGCCGGCATCGATGCGCATCACCGACTGCGGCGTAACCCCGACGAACCGGCCATCGACATACACATTGGCCCCGGCAGGCTCGGTGACCACCTCCATCGACCCGCGGGGGACATACTCCTCGGCGGTCACGGTGATCGGGTCGTATCCCTGTTCGGTCAGGACCCCGACCAGCTCAGAGACCTTTGCGGTCGCGGCGTCGCGGATGGCTCGCCCGGGATTCATGGCGATGACCGCCCTGAACTGGGCGAGGGCCTCCGGGATCCGATTGAGCAGCTCGTAGGATCGCCCAAGGTTGAAGGCGATCGCGGGGTGCGGGTCGGCAGCGAGTGCAGCCTTGAAGGACTCGACCGCGGCCGGGTAGTTGCCGGCGTTGAACGCGCGGGTCGCCTCCTCGACGAGCCGGGCCGCATCGTCAGCTGCCCAGGCGGGGTGGGCCAGGAGCGGAGAGAGCGAGAGCGAGGCAGCCAGGGCGAGCGTGAAACCCGCCCGGATCCGCCTGCGGCGGGAGCGCCCCCGATGCCCGAGTGACGCCATGGAACGCGTGACCATCCGCAAGCTCCGACCGAAAGAGAACCTGTCGGGGCAACGTCGCGCTTCTCAACGCGATCGTCAACTTGCACGTGCCGGGCTCCCCGGTGCACAATGCAGTCCATGCGGACACACCTGCCTGGTGCATCGAGGGCCTCGAACATGCGCGGATCGACTGGATGGGCATTGTCGCTGCTCCTCGCCTCTGGCGGAGGCTGTTCGCTGTGGATCGACACCGAGCCGGACTGCGACGCCGTGCGCGACTGCGGAGGCCACCTCTGCAACGCGGAGCGGACCGGGTGCGAGTCGACCTGCGACGGCGACCTTGAGTGTGTCGAGGGCTTTGCGTGCGACACGGGGTCCCGTGGCTGTGTCCGGGTCGTTCGGCTGCTCGGGGACCCCGTGCGACTCGAGCCGCTGGCCAGCCGGGCGTCAGAGATCGCGAGCGCGGCCGACGCTGATGGCGTTTCGGTTGCCTCCGGGGGCCCGTTGGGCCTCACGTTCGCTCGGTTTGCCTCGACAGGGGAGCGGCTCGCGACGCCCGGTGATGTCGCGCCCACAGGCGCGCTGCTCCTGGCGCCACCGTCACCGACCGGCCAGCTCTTCGATCCCTCCGTCTCGATCCGGCCCGGTGGCCGGGCATCGGTCGCGTGGGTCGAGGAGGGCGGCGGCCGGAGCAAGCTGCAGGTCGCCTCGTTCGACGGAACGTGGAACCTGCTCCCTGTGGCCACCGCCCGGGATGCCAACCAGCAGACGTCGCTCTCGGACGTGCAGGCGAGATTTGCGGCCGAAGGTGGCCTGGCGCTCTGGCGCGAGCAGTCGGGTTCGCAGGTCTCGCTGCAGGCGATCGCGCTCGACGCCGAGACCTTCGCTCCGCTGGGGGTCCAGCCAACCCGGCTCACGGCGGTGAACGAGTCGGCGGAGTTCGGGCAGCTCGGCCGCGTCGGCGATACCTGGCTCGCGGTTGCCGCCGTGACGCAGGGCGGGAGCCGAACGGTGCGGGCCCACCGCGTCGGCCCTACGGGCGAGCTCGCCGGCCGGCTCGACCTCCGCCCGCTTGCGCCGACTTCGTCGTTCGAGGTCGTCGATGCCGCGTTCGGCGCCGAGGGCTCGACCGGGCTCGCAGCGTGGTCCGAGGCACGCGCCGGGCGTCGTGTGGTCGTTGTCGCTGCGATCGACGCCGCGACGGCTGCTCGGATCGGCAGCAACGCGCAGGCGTCGACGCCGGTGGAGATCACCGGCGAGCTCAACGAGGCCTCACGCCTCACGGTTGCCTTCTCTGGCGCCGAGGCCGCGGTGGCATGGTTCGAGGTCACCGCCGCGGGGGATCGCCGGATCGCAGTGCGACGAATCGACGCAGCCGGGCAGCCGCTCTCGCCCGTGGGTGCTGCCGTCGAGGGCCTGGACCGCCCGGCTTCATCGGTGCGGCTCTCGTCGACCGGCGACGGGTACGTGCTCAACTGGACGCTGCTCGGCGACGACGGCCTTGAACTCTGGTCGCGTCGCCTCGGCAGGCCCTGAAACCGATCACAGCGGAGCGGCGGGCTCCATCGAGAGGTAGCTGACGACGATTCGGCTCGCGCCCTCCTCGAACGGCAGCAGCGTGAGCGACAGGTCACCCGACTGGCTGAGCTCGGCGACGTCGACGAGGACTCCGTTGCGGATGATCTCTCGGATGCCCCCGCCCCGAAACCTCGACGGGATGGACAACGCGGGCAGCTCGATGGCGCCCGCGGTGGCGGGGAGCCGGGCCGAGGCGCTGCCGGCGTCGTCCCGCGGCACCGAGACCTCGACCGTCAGGCGGCGCTCCTCGGGGCTGAAGGTCGAGTGAAACTCGATCCGGGCTCGCCGTGCAGCGAAGCGCATCCACTCCGAGGGGGTGGTGCGCCAGATGTCGAGCTCATCCGAGAGGCGGATCGCTTCGCGCCAGCCGGCGAGGGCGTCGAACGAGGGGCGTTCGGCCATGGTCGATGCGTTCCAGTCCCCGACGACGAGCGTGTGGTAACCGTCGGCACTCGAACGCAGGAGGCTCTTCACCCGCTCTAACGAGTACCCGGACGCGCTGTCGGTGAAGGTCGTCGGCAGCGAAACGACCCCGAACCTGAAGCCTGTCCGGTCGATTGCCCTGAATGGGTAGCCCGTGCCGAACAGGTAGCCGCACATGGGCGTGTTGTTCGACAGCGCCGCGCTCGTCGGTCCAAGGCTCAGGTCCATCGCGACACCCGCCCGCTGGAGCATGCCGAAGCCCGAGAGCATGTCGGCAGGCCAGAGCCCCCGAGGGGTCCGCGTCGCCGTGGGGGCCGGGTAGGGCGCTGCGTCCGACGCGAGCGTCTCCAACTGTTCGGTCAGGTTCATGGCTCGACGGGCCGGCAGCCAGGCGGTGCGCGCGAGCGGCCGGACTGGGGCACCCTGTGACCGGTCGGGTGCCCACTCGAGCTGGATCTCCCCGCCGGACCTCGCCAGGCGCGCCACCGCCTCGGGAGACTGCCCGCCTGCCATCGCGAAGACGGTCGAGCGCACCTTCGCCTGCCGCTCGACGTCGGCGAAGAGCTCGGAGCGCTCCGCGGCCCCGCTCTGACCGTGCGTGATCATGAGGCCGCCCCGGTGGACCCCGGGGAAGAGCCACGCCCTTGGCAGCGGCCGCACCGTGTCAGCCAGCAAGAAGAGCTGGTGCTGCAGCACATCGACAAACGGTGTCTCCGCGGCCAGCAGCTCCGGTGCATAGACGGCGGCCGCGGTCACGCTCACGCCCGGTCCGAGCGAGCCGTGCACCGGAGGCAGCCGAAACCCGGAGTCGAGCGTGCCCTGCTGCATCGTGGCCATCACGCGCCCAAAGTCGGCCAGCAGGGCGAGCGTCGCACCCTTGCCCACGGGGAGCATGATGACCCCAGGCCCGTTGTCGAACTCAACCGGCACGGTGAAGTCGCGGCCCTCGACGAGCTTCGCGGGGCGAAAGGACAGCACATTCGCTCGAATCGGCATCCGAGTCAGCTCTGCGCGGGCGTCTGCCTTGGGCGCCGGCGTGTCGAACCGTGTCAGCCGGGCGCTCTTTCGCGACTCGCGGTCGTCGACCTCGAAGCGAAAGGACTCCGCCCACGGGCCGACCGGGAGCTCCACGATCAAGACCCCGCCCGACTCGGTCCAACCGCGGATGAACTGGATCTGCGAACTGTCCATCGCAGCGGCGGCCGCTCGCGGTACAACGAGCCACGCGCACGGGTCGACAGACGATCGGGTCAGCCGGCCGGCCTCGAGCACGCGTGCCTTGCCCACTTCGCGCTCCAGCGCATTGAGCCACGTCGCGTCGAGGTTCCAGTCGTCGAGCGAGCTCGCCACTGCCGGGTTTGACGTCAGCGCCACGCACGCTTCGCCTGCCGAGACCGCCTTGTCGGCCTCAGCCCGGTCGGCTTCGCTCGGCCGGCCGTCGAACCGCACGGGGGACTGGCGAAGCAGCCAGCCAGCCCAGACCGCGATCGCGGCGGCAGTGAGCCAGACCTCGAGCGGCAGGCCGCGGCGGCGACGCAGCGGGGCACGGGAGGTCGTCATCGACGATACCTCGCCACCACGGTCGTGTAGCCCGGCTGCAGCGCCAGCATCGCCACCTCGCGACCCACATGTTGCACGCGCTCGACATCGTTGCTGATCCGGTCGTCGCCTCCATCGAGCGAGGCCGCACGCCGCGCCGCGACGAGTGTCATCCCGTCAAGCCACGTCGGGAAGACCATCGCGTGACCGGCCTCTGAGGTGCGTGCCTCGAACACATAGGAGATCTCCGTCGGCGTGCCGTCGGGACGCCGGGCCGTGACGCGGCGCTGTGCGGTGTGGAGCGTTGTGTCGGCGCGCCGCTTCCAGAATGTCACCAGCTCCGCGGCGCCGCCAACCCACATGCGGCGGCGGCGGGCCTGGTCGAGCGACCGCTGCCATGCCTCGAACCAGCCCAGGTCGGCCGCCGCCTCGAAGCGATCCGACGACGTGAGCAGGTGCAGGGCCCAGCCCCCGTCCGCGGCCGCCTGGATGAGCTTGTCGAGGTCCTCGCGGGCGCGCGGACCCGAGGCGTTCGCGACACAGACGGGAACCTCCCGCAGCGGGAACGGAAAGCCCTGCGCATCGACCGGTGTGAACGGTTGGCAGGTCCCGAAGGCGAAGCCTGGGCCGATGCCAGGAATCGGCTCGTAGCTCACGGAGTACTTGAAGCCCCCGGCCGCCATGATGCGCCACGCCTCAAAGGCGTCTTCGGTCCAGAGCCCTCGCTGTGCTCGCACGCCGCGAACCGGGACATCGTCGGGCAGCGCGCGTTCGAGCAACCTGGCCTGCTCGGCCATCGAGAGCCTCCGCTGCACCGGCTCGATGCCGACAAAGCCGTATCGCCGGTGTGCTGCGACGCTTGCCGGGTCGGTCACCCACAGCAGCGCGGCTTGGCGGGCGGTCTCCTCGTCGCCCTCGACGGCGCGCGGTACGACCTCCTCGGTCGCCGGAACCGCCATGAAGGTCGTTGTGCGGGCAGAGCGTGACAGCTCGTGCGCGGACATCCAGAGCGGGCGACCGGCGTAGGACTCAGCATCGTGCGACGAAAGCAACGCGCCCCGCGCGGAGCCTGGGTAGGGCCACAGCCCGATGACCGGCTCCGAGAAGCCCAGCACGACGTGGATCATGTAGCCCTCGAGCAGGTCGGCGTAGGGCACCTGCGCGGTCGAAAGCACCGGTGAGGCGATCAGGTCCGACGTCCGCGGGCTGGCGCCCGGGAGGCGTGGCACGACCTCTCCCCCCGGCGCCGCAATGCCCTGCTGCAGCGCGGAGACCTGGGCGCCGAAGTCGAAGTCCACGACCACGATCGCACCCTCGCCGCGGCGAACCCCGTACACGACCGGCGAACCGTCCATGGCGATGAAGTTCACGGAGTCGGGAGGCGGTCGCGTCGAACCCATGAACCGCGTGAACAGCGGCATCTTGAGCAGGCTGAGCGCGAGCTCGGGAGTGACGCGATCCACCGCGGTGATCGAGGCCGGGGTGCGCCAGCCGCCCGCACCGTCGGCCGCGAAGGCCTGCCGCAGCGCCCCGGTCGGGAGCTCGAGCAGCGCAACCCCGCCACGGCTCACGAAGGCCTCGATCGCGGCGAGCTGACGGGGCAGGTAGGCGCCTGCATTCGCCGACTTGGTCACGATCAAGAAGGAGACGCCCTCGAACGTCCCGGGACCGAAGGTGGAGGCCTCAAAAATGCGATGGGGACCGACCTCCTGCTCGACGGCATCGACCCACGACCAGCTTCGCTCGAACTGCCCCCGCGCCGCTGCCTCCCGCATCGCCTCGGAGTCGATGACGATCGCGACGTCACCCTTGCCATCGACCTGCGGGATGGCCGCCTCCTGGTGCTGCTCGTCGGCGGAGAGCGTCACCGGTCGCCAGTCGAGAAGGGCGATCAGCGCTGCCGTCAGCACCGCCGCCCAGTAGGCGACCCGCCAGATCGGGATCGCCGTCCTGCGGGTCAGCCTCATGCGGGCGCTCCCGCGGCGAGCGCCGGTGGCTTTGGGGTCGAGGTGGCTCGGGGCATGGGGGGCGAATCCAAGAACAGCGCACCGCGGCACGCAAGGAGTTTTGCCCCGGGCGTGACCGTTTCGCGGGCGGCCCGCGGCGAGTAGGCAGCCGGCATGGATCCCGCCGCCCGACCACGACTGCTCCGATGCAGGTCTCGCGCAGCCCTGCGCGGGCTTGCGGTGGCCTCGCTCGTGCTGCTCTCGGGCGTGCCAGCCGCGGAGGCCCAGGACGACTGGTCGGTATCCGATCCATCGGAGCGCCGCCGCGAGATCATCCAGCGCTACCGCGAACTGATCGAGCGGGACCCGGCGGACGGCCCGCTGGTCGACCGGCTCGTCGCAGAGCTGGGAGGGGACTCCGGGGTCAGGCGGCTCGCCGCTGAGTATGCGGCCCGCTCGCGGAGGAACCCGTCTGACTTTGCGGCAGCCATGATCGAGGGGCTGCTGCTGAGCCGGCTCGATCCCGACGCCGAGGCGATCGAGGCAGCCCTCGCGGCCTTCAGGCGGGCGATCTCGATTGCGCCCGGCTCCCTCGCCGCGAGGCTGTCGCTCGCCTCCCTGCTCCGGAGCAACGGTCAGCGCGACGCCGCCGTCAGCGAGTACGGACAAGCCCTGGTGCGGGCGCCAGACGCCGGAAGCCGGCGGCGGATCCATCGCATCATCGCCGACCTCGCCTTCGACGCCCACGACTGGGACGCCGCGCTGCGCTCGCTTCGACAGGTCGCGGACCTTTCGCCCGGCGACGCGACCGTCAGGATCGAGCTCGCCTCGGTGCTCTCGCGGCACGAGCGGTACGAAGATGCCGCCAGCTACCTGCGCGACGCGCTCCGCATGCCCGGGGTCGACCCGCGGACGCGCATTGGCGTGCTTCGCGAGCTCGGAGACACCTGGACACGGGCACGGCGCTACGCGGAGGCGCTTGGGGTGCTCGAGCAGGCTCTCGAACTGGTGGACCGCGGTTCGTGGCTTGAGCGCGACCTGCTCGGCAAGCAGGCAGCCGTGCATCGTGAGGTCGGGGACCTCGCCGACTGGATCTCCGGCCTCACGCGCCGCTGGGAGGCCCCCGACTACGATCAGCTCATGTTCCTGGCGTCGCTGAACGAGGACGCCGGTCTGTTCGACGCGGCAGCGCGCCTGCTCCGCCGCGCGATCGAGCAACGCCCCGACACGGTCGATGCGCGCGCCGCGCTCGCGGCGCTGCTGGAGCGGCTCGGTGACTCCGCCGGGCTGCTCGAAGTGCTCGACCAGCTCGTGGCGCTCACACCGGGTGATGCCTCCGTCGGCCTGCGCCGGGCCGAGGCGCTGAGGCGGGTGGGGCGGAACGCCGCGTCGGTCGCAGAGCTGCGCAGGGTGGGTGCGCTGCCAGAAGCGCGCGGAGACACTCTGGTCGAGGTCGCCGACCGGCTCGAGCGCCTCGGCGCGTCCGCGGAGGCGCGCGCGGTGCTTGAGCGCAACGTGACGGCTCGGCCGCGCGAACCTGAGCCGCTGCTCGCACTCGGTTCGCTGCTCTACGCCCAGGGGCGGCGGTCCGAGGCGGAGCGCGTCTGGAGGCGCGTCCTCGCGCTCGGCATCCCGGGGGACGAAGCGCATGCGCTGGTCGCGGGCGCCTACGCCGACCACGGCCTCGTCGAGGATGCGGTCGATGAGCTGTCCGAGGCGCTCGGTATCGCGCCCGCCCGGACAGACCTCCGCAGGACGCGTGCGAGGCTCCTTCTGCGCGCGGGCGAACCGACCGAGGCGGAGGCAGAGTGGCGACGCCTCTGGAGCGAGGCGACCGACGCCCCGCTCCGGCGCGAAGCGCGCGAGGCGCTGATCCGGCTCTTTGCCGAGCAGGGGCGGATCGAGCCGCTCCTCGCCGATGCCGAGCGGTTCGAGCGTGAGGTCGGGGTTGGCCCCGAGGCGCTGCGCTTCAAGGCGGAGGCGCTGCTTCACCAGGAACGCCGTGACGCGGCGATCGAGACCTGGCGCGCGCTGCTGTCGGAGCGTCCCGGTGACGTCGAGGCGCTCGGTGACCTGGCGCGAACGCTCGCCCAGGTGGGGCGCCTCGACGAGGCGATCGATGCACAGCGCGCCCTCGCAGCCGCAGACCCCACGCGGCGTCGGGAGGCGTTCTGGGCGATCTCGGACATGGCGCTCAGGCGTTTCGACGACGAGACCGCCTCGAGTTTCGCGGAGCAGGCGGTCGAGCTCGGTCCCGACGATCCGGCGGCGCAGGCGCGCTGGGCGGCGCTGCTGCGGCGGCTCGGGCGGCTCGGCGAGGCCGCGACCGCGCTCCGGCGCGCGTGGAACCAGCAGCCGGCGAATCCGCGGGTTGCCTCGAGCTACTCCGATGTCCTCGTGCTGACGGGACGCCCGGGCGAGGCCGCCGATGTGCAGTTCGGGCTGACGCGCCTGTCGAATGACGAGGCCGACGTGGCCGATGCCGGAGGCAGGGCCATCGCCGCCGCGACGGCTGGCGAGCAGCTTCGCCGGTTTGTCGACGCCTGGGCCGGTCGAGCCTCGGAGCCACGGCTCGGGCCTGCCTTCGCTCGGCTTGCGCTCGAGGGCGCCCTCGCGGCGCTGACCCGCCAGGGGTTGGGCGGGGTGCCGGCCGAGGATCCGCCCGGAGGCCCTGTCACACGGGCGGCCGCGGTAGTCACCCGCGGCGGAGACTCCCAGGGAACCGAGCTCGTCCTGGCGATCCTTCAGCTCCCCCGCGCGCCGCAGTCGCTGGTCGAGTGGGCGCTTCGGTCTCCGGAGCCGAGGCTGCGGACCGCGGCACTCCGGTCGGTGGTGCTCGCGCCTCCGCGCTCCGCGCTGCTGGCGCTTCTGGAGTCTGTGGCCGCGGGCGAATCACCGCCGACCGACCAGGTCCTCGCTGTGTGGGCCCTCGCCCAGATGGCCGGGCGAGAGGCGGAGCGTGCGCTCGCCCGCGCAGCCCGACAACAGGGCGGCCACCCCGATGTCACCGCATGGGCGTCGGCTGCGCTCGCCCTGCGCGGACGCCGCGTCGAGCCCGGGACCGAGGCGATCTGGGCGCGCTTCCTTCGCTGCCTCACGACGGGGGCTGAGGTCCCGGGCTTCTTGGTGCCGTCGTACCCCTTCGAGCTCTGGAGCGACCCGACGCCCTCGGGTGATGCCGCGCGAGCAGGTCGACTCGGCGATGCCGATCCGGTGTGGCGCGCCGCGGCCTCGGCAGCCTTGGCGAGCCGTGGCCGCGTCGCGCTGTCGGGCTGCCCGGTGCTTGGCGTGGTGCGTGTGGGGGCGACCCCGGCGGCGCTTCCGGCAACGTCGTTCGGCGAGGCCGTGACGGCCTGCGAGTCGTGGCTGACGTTGAGTGGCGCTTCGATGGAGCCCGACCCGCAGGCCCGACGCGCCGTGCGAGATCGAGCCGCAGGTGGGAGCCTCGCTGGCGTCGAGCCCCTGTTCGAGGGCCCGGCTGGCCTGCGCTGGACCCTCTGGATCGGCGCGGACGGCAATGGCATCCCCGCTTCGGACGAAGACGAGCGCTGGTGGCGCGCACAGACGCGCTGAGCTTCCCGATCAGCTTGACCACTCCGTGGCCGGGCCGCTATCGCCGCGTCTTCGAGACCGTGGATGGACCTTCCTCACCTCCGAACGTTCGGAAGCCAAAATGTCTGACGCCAAGAACCGAAAGACGCAGCCCTTTGGTGCCCTCGTCGCCTCCGGCAAGTCGAGGCTGACCATCGTTGGCGGGCCCTGCCCCCACGGGCTCACCTACACGCTCGCGGGCACCGAGCACCGCATCGGCCGCAAGACGGGCGATGTCATCCTCTCAGAGGATGCAACCGTCAGCTCGAAGCATGCCAAGGTGACGCAGGCGGATGGGCGGGTTACCATCGCGGACGAGGGCAGCGCAAACGGCATCTTCGTCCGGATCCGCGGTCCCCGGGCGCTGCAGAACGGCGAGTTCCTCCGCGTCGGCTCCCAGCTCTTCAGGTTCGATGAGATCGACGCGCGCGAGTCGTTCGACGATGGCGCGGGCACCCAGTTCTTCACGAGCCCCCGCCGCAAGGGGACTTTCAGGTTGCTCCAGATCCTCGAGGGGGGCCTCGGCGGTCTCTCGGCATCTTCGTCGAACGACGAGATCACCATCGGCGGCGAGGGTAGCACGATCGCCTTCAACGCCGACGCGAACCTCTCCGCCCGCCACGCACGCATCGCCCGCGGAGCGGACGGCAAGGTGACCGTCGAGGACCTCGGCTCCACGAACGGTACCTACGTCAAGGCCGCCGGCGAGACAGCGCTGCAGCATGGCGACTACCTCTTCATCGGGCAGTCGCTGCTGCGTGTGGATCTGACCTGATCTGCTCCGCGCCTCCCTGGCCGCTCCTCACGGCTCAGCCTGGAGCGTGATCTCAGACAGCAGCTCGCTCGCCTCGATGCGTAGCCTCGACTGCTCCTCCTGCGACTCCACCAGACGGCCTGAGATGCGGTCGAGTTCGCGCTCGGCCGTTTCGAGCCGCTCCGTGAGCGTCCTCCTCAGCGACTCGTTGACGCTTCCGGCCCTGATGGCACCGAGGTTCGAGCGAAGCTCCTGTGTGCGGTTCTGAAGGTCGGCCCGCACGCGACGGAGGCCCTGCAGCTCGGTTTCAATCGTACCGACACGGACGAGGCGGGCCTGTACTTCGCCGAGCTTCCGGGCGACGTCGGGGCGGGCATCGGCGCTGGAGAGATACCCGGCGATGACGTCCTGCAGCTGAGGTGCGTTGGCGAGCAGCGACATCGAGGTGCGGGTCGTCTGCTCCACCACGAAGGTCTGTGTGGAAGCCGGCTTGACCTCCATCTCGATCAGGTAGTTCTCGTCGCGGATCTCCGAGGTCGCCCCTTCGGGGAGCTTCAGCTCCCAGCCCGGGATGCGCGGCACGACCACGAACAGGCTGGCCGCATCCTGCAGCACGCTGCTCACACGGTACTCGCTCGCCTGGGTGGTCTGTGTCTCAACGTCGAGTGTGCCCGAGACGATGCGGACCAGCCGAAGCGACCCCGAGCGCTGCGACTCCTCCATGCGAATCCGGACATCGTTCTCGATGCCGAACGGGACGACGGCGGACTCGCCAACGCCGATGTAGGGGGCGATGGCGGAGCCCGCATAGGCAGAATCCGAGTAGACCGTGATGGGTGCCGGCTGGATCGGCACACCGCTCGAGTTCTTGAGGTGGAGCGCTCGGTAGGGATGCGATTGGCTCACTGCCTGGTCACCAGGCTGGTAGATGAGCGCATCGGCGCCCTCGAGCCGCGTGTGGACGATGGGTACCAGGACCGACGACCCGTTGGGCACCGTGATCGGCACACGGATGTCGTACCGAAACAGGGCACCCACATCGACGCCCTCGGCGCTCTCGCCGGCGAGCGGCTCCCCCACGAACACCGACGACGGTGCTGACCCCGCCTTGGCCATAGGCGCCGCACCATACGTCGAGAAG
>JBILLP010000402.1:0-3858 GCA_044376025.1 Bradymonadia bacterium | reverse complement strand
TGGGTGCGCGGCCCCGCGCCCACCCGCCTTCGTCGTTGACCTCGCCGCCCCGAACGGGGAGACTGTGCCTCGCTGCCCGCCGTCTGCAGCGCTCGACTCGCCCCGGAGCCCTCACCATGTCGCGACCCTCGCGATCGCACCGCCTCACGCGCCTCTCCCTCGCCTCGCTGCCGCTGCTGGGCCTGCTCGCCTGCGGCGACGACGACGAAACGGCCGGCGGCTCCGCCGACGCCTCCTCCGACGGCAGCGCCGACACCGCCGACACCGCCGACGCCTCCTCCGACGGCAGCGCCGACTCCGCCGTGGCCGACGACACCTCTGACGGCGGCGCCGACGCCCCGGACACCAGCGAGCCGCAGGTCGACCCCGACCTCCTCGAGCCGCCCGGCTACCAGACCAACGCCCCGGTCGAGGTCTTCCGCGACGAGCAGGGCACGGCCCACATCTACGGCCAGGACCTGCGCGACACCCTCTTCGGCCAGGGCTACGAGATGGCCCGCGACCGCATGTTCCACCTCGCCTGGCTGCGCCACTTCATGTACGGCCAGCGCGCCCAGCACTACGGCCCGAACTACCTCAACGACGACCGCGTGAAGCGCGCCATCGGCTTCAAGCGCATCGCGAGCCTCAACGCGCAGTTCTACAAGGACACACAGCCCGAGGTCCTTGCGCTGCTTCAGGCCTACGCCGCCGGTGTCAACGCGGGCCTCGCCGACATGAAGGCCGGCCGCAACGGCTTCGAGCGCCCCGCTGAATTCGACCGCATCGACCCCGACTGGTGGCCCGAGCCCTGGACCGTCGTCGACTCGGTGGCGGTCGCCAAGGCGACGGTCTTTTCGCAGAGTTTCCAGCCCGATTTCGAGCTCGCGATCTTCGCCGGCGAGCTGCTGCTCGGCCCCCGCAAGTTCCGCGAGCTGCTGCCCTTCACCCCGATGTACGCCACACACATCCTCGAGACCGGGCCGTCGCCCGACAGCCTGCTGTCGATCACCGGCACCGCGCCCGACCCGGGCACCCTCGAGGCGCTCCCCGAGCCGAGCCTCACCGACGCCCAGCGGCGCGAGCTCGCCGCCGCCCTCGCCGGTGCCGCCGACATCCTCTCCGAGGCCACCGGCAGGCCCCACTTCGGCAGCCCGGGCGGCAGCAACTCTTGGGCGGTCGCCGGAGCACACACCGCCAGCGGCGGCTCGATCCTCTGCAACGACACACACATGCCGCTCGACCAGCCGTCGCGGCTCTACCCCACACACATCGTCGACCTCAGCCGCAACACCACCGGCGCCGTCGGCTACATCGCGCCCGGCGCGCCGCTCGTGCTGATCGGCAACACCCGCGACACCGCCTGGGGCCTCACCAACTCCTTCGCCGACATCGGCGACCTCTACCGCGAGACGATCAGCCGCGACGGCACCACCGCCACCTACAACGGCGCGCAGCGGCCCATCGAGATCGTGCAGGAGCAGGTCCTTGTGCGGCCCGAGGGCGGACGCCTCGCCGACGCCACGCCGCAGACGGTCACGATCCGGCGTGTGCCCGGGCGCGGCCCCATGCTCAACGACCTGCTCCCCGACGAGCTCCGGCGGGTGCTCGACAACCTACGCTACTATTTTTCGGTCCGCTGGGCCGGCTTCGAGACCAACACCGCCGATTTCGTCACCTTCAGGCAGCTCCTCGACGCCGGCTCGATCGACGATCAGGTCGAGGCGCTCCGCCACTTCGACACCGGCGTCATGAACTGGACGCTCGCCGACGCCTCGGGGGCCGTCGGCTACATCCCCGCCGGCCCCTTCCCGATCCGCGCCCGGCCCATCGCAGACGCCGCCCCCTACCGACCGCTCGACGGAACCGGCGGCGACGACTGGCAGGGTTTCGTCGATTTCGACGCGATTCCCCGCCTGCTCCGCCCCGACAAGGGCTACATCGTCACCGCCAACAACAGCATCGGTACCGGCCCGCTCGACAACGAGCCAGCCTCCGCGGAGTTCTATTTCGGCCATTTCTTCGACCTCGGCTCGCGCGCCTGGCGCATCACGCAGACCCTCGAGGCATGGAAGCAGGCCGGCAATGTCGGCATCGAGCAGAACCGCGCGCTGCAGCGCGACAACCACGCGATCGTCGCAGAGGTCTACCAGCCCCGCCTCGCCGCGCTCGAGCCCCGCGCGTGCGAGACGCCCGGGCGGGCCTGCGACGCCATCAGGCTGCTCGCCGGCTGGGACCTCGCGCAGCCGCTCGACAGCGCCCCGACGGCCATCTTCAACCTCTGGTCGGTGCATTTCCTCTTCGACGTCTTTCGCGACGATGTCGCCGACCCGCTCTTTGGCCTCATCGCCAAGGACCTCGACAACGTCGGCGTCCGCGCCACCTCGCACTGGCTTCAGGGCCGCACGCCGCCGTCGGGCACCAACTACTTCAACGACGGCCGCACCGCCGACGTCGACGAAGACTTCGACACCCTCGCGCTCCGCGCCCTCGACAACGCGCTCGCGCAGGGCGCCGACTACCTCGGGCCCGAGCGGCCGCTCGCCTCGTGGACCTGGGGCGAGCTGCACGTCGCGCTGCACAAGCACGTCGTCTGGTCCGACCTCAACAGCACGCCGGCGCCGCAAGACAGCTCCTTCAGGGCCATCAACCCGACCGATTTTCAGTTCGTGAAGAACCTCGAGCCCGCACCGCTCCCCTACGTGCAGGACGAGGGGGCCCAGATCCGATACTGCGTCGACCTCGGCACCGACGCCCCGACGGTCTTCGGGCAGCTCAACGGCGGCGTCAGCGCCCACGCAGGCACGCCCCACTTCGGTGACCAGATTCCGGGCTGGCTCGACGAGATCAACTACCCCGTGCCCTTTGCGCAGGCCGACGTCGAGGCCAGCGCCGTCGCGCGGTCGACGATCGCGGCCGGCTACCCCTCGGAGTGACGCCGCCCGCGGGCGGGGCGCTCAGAAGCTCGCGTCGTTGGTGCGCACGTCGTAGCCGCCGGCGCGTACCAGCGGCGTGACGGTGCAGTCGGTCAGCCCCGTGCCCGGGTCGACCTGCATCGTGACGTCGGCCACGCGCCAGGTGTCTCCCTGGCAGCCAGCGCCCGACTGGTCGAGCACCACCCGGTCGGGCGCCTCGCCGAAGACCGCCTTGACCAGCCCACCGCAGTAGATCGTGATCACCGGGTTGGTGGTGCGCGTGCCGCTGTACATGTGCGCCATGATCCTGAAGGTGTCGCCGTTGTTAGGGTTGTCGACGTTGATGTTCTCGGGCGTGGTCGTCGAGATGTTGTCGATGTCGAGCCGCGGGTTGTCGCAGGTGCCCGTGCCGCCCGGGCAGTCGGTGCCGGTGGAGTTCGCGTAGCCCCAATTCACCGCGTTCGGCGACCGCTGGCAGTTCGCGAAGTAGCAGTCGTTGTCGGTGCACCAGGGCTGGGTGTTGCCGGGGCGGTGCAGGTGCAGGTCGACGTCGACCTGGCCAAAGGTGTTCCAGCGCATCTCGACACGCAGCCCCTTGCCGCGCACACGCACGATCCACGAGCAGCCCTGGGTGTTGCCCTTGTCGTCGGTGAAGGTGACCGACACGAGATATTCGCCCGAGACGTCGGGCGTGAACTGCGTGACCGGGTTGGTCGGCGCGAGCACCCCGCGCACGGCGCTGTTGGGCGGCGCACGAAGCGTCCAGCGCCAGTTCTCGCCCGTCGTGCCGAGCACGGCCGGCCCGTCGAGGCGATAGGGCTGCAGCGGCGGCGCGATCGCCTCGGTCGGGCAGGCGAGCGAGGCCTCGCAGTCGGGCATGTCGTCGGCGCATCCGTTGCAGTCGTTATCCTTGGTGTCGCAGATCTCCGCGGTCGGCAAGAAGCCGCCCGTGCAGGGCCCCCAG
>JBILLP010000037.1:0-11954 GCA_044376025.1 Bradymonadia bacterium | reverse complement strand
GCGCCAGCAGCGCCGCACCCACCGCGCTCGGCACCGCCTCGTCCATCGCAGAGCGTGGCTGCACGCAGAGTCGCTCGCCGTCATGCGGAGCCAGCGCCAGGCCGCCGGTACCGGGGTCGACGAACCGGGCAACGATCTCGTCACAGAGCGGCAGCGCCCCGCGGAGCCACCGCACGTCGCCGGTCGCAGCGAACAGGTCGATCAACGCCAGCGCGAGGTAGGCGTGGTCGTCAAGGAAGGCCGGCGTATGCGCGAGGTCGCGCCCCTCGACGCGCTGCCTCACCCGGGCAAGCGCGCCTCCGGGCAGCCTGAAGCCGTCGAGCACCGCCTCGGCCGCCCTCGACGCCATCGCGACCAGGCGCGCGTCACCGAGCACCCAGCCAGCCCGGGCCAGGCCCTGGATCGCCAGGCCGTTCCACCCGCTGAGCCGCTTGTCGTCGCGCAGCGGCCACGGGCGCCTCGACCTGGCCGCGAGCAGCCGCTCGCGAACCGAGGCCGCCGTCGCCGCCGCCTCGGCCGCGTCGATGCCCGCACGCGCCGCCGCCTCGAGCTCCGACGACGAACGCGACAGCACTGTCATGCCATGCTCGAAGTTCCCTGACGGCGTGACCCCGTACAGGGCCGCAGCGAACCGGCCGTCTCGCTCGCCGAGCACCTCCGTCAGCTGCCCAGGGTCCCAGACGAAGAAGCGGCCCTCCTCTCCCTCGGAGTCGGCATCCTGGGCGGTGTAGAAGCTCCCGTCCTCGGCGGTCATCTCTGCCGCGAGCCACTCGGCGATCCCCGTCACCGCGTCGGCCCAGGGCCGCCTGCGCTCGAGCCGGATTGCCTCGGCCCACGCGCGCAGCAGCAGCCCGTTGTCGTACAGCATCTTCTCGAAGTGCGGCACCGCCCACCGCTCATCGACCGAGTAGCGGTGGAACCCACCCCGGAGCTGGTCGTGGATGCCCCCGGCGATCAGCCGGTCGAGCGTCAGGGCCACATGCGCCCCGGCCTCGGGGCGGCCCTCGGACTCCGACACCCGGAGCAGGTGCTCGAGGTAGAGCACGTTGGGGAACTTCGGCGCGTGGCCGAATCCGCCGTGCTCGGGGTCGGCGCGAGAGAGCAGCTCCCGGGTCGCCCGGCTGACATCCTCGGGACCGGGTTCACGCGCCGCGCCGTCGAGCTCCTCCTCGCGGCGGATCATCCCGGTAATCTGCTCCGCCGACGACAGGATCTCGTCTCGCTTCGACGTCCACGCGCGGTGGAGCGCCTCGAGCACCTGCCGCCATGACGGCCTGCCGAAGCGTGGCGCCGGCGGAAAGTAGGTACCTGCGTAGAAGGGCCGCCCGTCGGGGAGCACGAACGCGTTGAGCGGCCAGCCACCCGACCGCGTCAGGAGCTGGCAGGCGGCCATGTACACGCGGTCCACGTCGGGACGCTCCTCGCGATCGACCTTGATCGAGACAAAGTGCTCGTTCTGCATCGCCGCGACCGCGGGGTCCGAGAAGGACTCGTGCTCCATGACGTGGCACCAGTGGCACGAGGCGTAGCCGATCGAGACGATCACGGGCTTGTCCTCGCGCCTCGCCTTCTCGAAGGCCTCAGGCCCCCACGGCTGCCAGTCCACGGGGTTCTCCGCGTGCTGGCGCAGATAGATGCTCGTTGTCTCCGCGAGTCGGTTCGGCACGGCTTCCTCTGTCGTCCGGGCTGCTACCGGGCCGGGAGGCAGGCTCCCGCCTCGGCGACACACGAGTAGCCCTCCCGGCAGTCGGCCGACTGCTCGCACCGCTGGGCGCAGAAGGGCGACGAGGCGGTTGTCACGCAGGTCGCTCCGTCGCCGCAGGCCTGGTCATCGGTGCAGCCGAGCGCAACACAGAGGCCTCCGGTGTGACCCGTCTGCCGGCCATTCGCGGCGACCTCGGGGACGCAGAATGGCTCGAGGCCGCCCGGCGCCGCGCACTCGACCGTCGCGCGGCACGGCGCACCGACGTTCGGCGCTCCCGGGGCCACCCGCGTCACGTCGAACGAGCAGACGCCCTGGCGCTCGGTGAACCTGAAGCACTGGAACTCCCGCGAGCGGCAGTCCCGCTGCGACGTGCAGCCCTTGAAGCAGACCCCAAGCCCGCCATCCGCGGCGCTGTCGCACACCCCGCCGGCCCCGCACTGCGCCGAGTTCTCGCACGGCAGCATGCAGTACCCACCCGGCACCGTCCGGTCACAGCTCCCACCCGCGCAGTCGGCGTCGACCACACAGGCGTCGCCCAGCTCGCCACGGGGTGGCGCCTCTGCCACCGGAGGTCGGCCCGCCGGCCCGCACCCGACGCCAACGGCCAATGCCACGCCCAGCACCGCCGCCCAGCCGAGCCTCACGTACGCGGCCCGCCTGGGGCTCGGCACCCCGATGCGCGGAGCCCCGGGCGCAGACGCCCCCTCGACCGACCTGACGCGAACCATCGTGCTGCTCCTGTCCGGGTTGCGACGCCACCCCACTCGCTTCTCGTTGGATTGTCCAGCGCAAGCCGTTAGCACACGCCGGCGCGACACGCCCCGGCTCGACCCGACACTCCCCTCGCACCCATGTCCGAGAAGCCCCCTACGTCCCTGTCCCGATCGTGGAGCCAGCGAGCCTCGGAGCTCGATACCCGGGAGGTCGCCTTCACCCTGCTCGGCGTCTCGACGGCCATCATCGCCTGGGCGGCACTCGGCTACTTCGCCCCGGCCGTCATCGGCGACCCCGCACTCGGCGACGACGCCTCGAGCCATGTGACCACCATCGCCACGATGGCGGAGCGCATGACCACCGGACAGGGCTGGTGGTCGACCGACTACAACCTCGGCTTTCCACTCGCGCTCTACTACCAGCCGCTCCCGCACATTGTCGCCGGCGCGCTCTGCGCCCTGCTCGGTGGCGCCGACCAGGCGCTGCTCACCTACAAGCTGCTCGCTGCGGCGATGATCCTGCTTCAGCCGTGGGCCATCGCCTTCGGGCTCCGCCGAGCCGGGGCCGACCGCCTGACCGCCGCGCTGGCGGGCGCCCTGGCGCCCATCTTGCTCAACCCCGACATGGCCGACTTCGCCGCGCTGCACGACCTCAAGCGCAACATGTCGACCGCGTTCGGCTACTCGGTGAAGGCCTCGCTCAACGTCGGGCTCTTCACACAGAACTGGGGCAACGTCGCGCTGCCGCTCGCGCTCGGTGAGCTGATCGCGCTGGTCGACCGCCGGGGGCGCATCTGGGCGGCCGCCCTCGCCGCTGCGGCGCTCGCCGCCTGCCACATGTTCTACGCCATCGCGCTGGTGCCCGTGCTCGGCCTGTTTGCGCTGCTCATGCCGAACCGGCTGGCCAACCTCTCGCGCCTGACCGCCGCCGGCGTGGTCGCGTTCGCCCTTCTGGCACCCTGGCAGGTCGCGCTGGCGCTGAACCAGGCCTTCTTCGGCGGCTGGCCGAACAGCTCCGGCGAGCGACTCCACGGGTATGGCTGGAGGGCCACGTGGGAGATGCTCACGTCGGGGCTCCTCCTTGACGGCATGCACAACAAGGAGCCCTACCTGCCGCTGGTCTCGACCTTCTTCGTGGTAGGTGCCCTCGTGCTCGGCGCCCGCTGGGCGCGCTCCGCCTTCTCGCGCTCGATGCTGGTGCTGCTCGCCGTCGCCTTCTTCGGCACCGTCGGGCGGGCCCCGCTCACAGGCTCCACCGCCGGTGTTGACCTCGACACCTGCGGATACAGCCTCGACTGCCTGCTCGCCGGCACCTGGATCGACCTCTACCCGCTGCACAAGAGCGTTCAGCTCTTTCGCTACCTCTCGCTGCTGCAGTTCGTGCTGCTCGTCGTCGCCGCCGCCGGGATCGCCGCCGCGGCCCACGCTGCCTCGATCGTCGCAGAGGGCCGCGCGAGGCCTCAGCCGGGCACCGGGTCCGCATGGCAGGCCCGGCTCCGGGAGATGCTGACCGGCGGCGAATCCCCGGCCGCCGCCGGCCGCAGCGACGACGCCCGGGCCGCCTCCGCACAGTCGCTGGCGACCTCGATGGCTGGGCTCGCGCTCGTCGCCGTGGTCGCCGGCGTCATGATCGACCGCGGCAAGGGGCAGCTGCTCGGGGGATTCGTGACACTCTCGAGGGCGCAGGCCCTCGACCGGCCCTCGTACAACGAGCTCGTCGGGTGGCTCCGCGAGGCCCCGACCGGCGGCAGGCTCCTCGTCGGGCCCAAGACCGGCGCCCGCGGACACTACCATGGCGGCCTGCTGGCCTGGATGGGCCGTCGCCCCGCCGGCCTGAGCTACGGCGTCGGGCTCCATGACTCGCTCGGCTTCCACTACATGATGCACTACGACCCGACGAAGGCCAACGCGCTCGCCCTCGCCGACCTCTACGACTTCAGGTTCATGGTCAGCGACACCACGACCAGCTTCCCGGCGTTCGACAAGCCCAAGACAAAGCGCGAAATCCTCCACCAGAACGATCGCTACGTCTACTCGCGGCTCCCCGTCAGCGGGCAGGCCGTCACCATCATGCGCGAGGCCCGCCGCATCGAGTCGACCCCCCGCGAGTCGAGGTTCGAGACGCGGCGATGGCTCAACGGCAACGGGCCCGAGGTAGGCAGCACCGTCGTGGTCAACATCACCGACCCGCGCTCGCGCGCCGAGCTGACCACCGCCCCGGGTGAGGTCACCGCCGCGGAGCAGTTCTCCGACAAGGCCCCGCCGCGCGGGCGCGTGCTCGAGTCCAGCGCCGTCACCGACACCGTGCGGGCCAAGGTCCAGCTCGACGAGGCCGCGCTGATTGTCGCCAAGGTCGGCTACCACCCCTTCTGGCGTGCCACGCTCGACGGCAAGCCGGTCGACACGCTCTACGTCTTCCCCGGCTACTTCGCCGTCGAGGCTGGGCCGGGCCTGCACGAGTTCGACGCGCACTTCAGCTGGCCCGTGCTGACCGGCTGGCTCCTCGCCTTTGCGCCGCTACCCCTGCTCGTCGCCTTCTTCACCGAGCCCCCGAACCGCCCCGCAGGCCCGACCCCGCCCGGGCCGACCGGCGCGGGCGCTGCGGCCGACGGGCGTGGCCGCAGGCCCGACGACGACGACGGCACGGGCAGCGATGACGCCCTGCCCACCACGGCCGCTCCGCCGGCGGCGTAGCCCCGGGCGCCGCGACTACGGGACGACGCGGAACGGCACGTCGACCAGCAGCGGCCGGTCCGACGTCAAGCTCAGGCGCAGCTGCCCCATCGTGCGGCGAAGGCACTGCTGCACATCGGCCCGCTGCACCGTATCCGCGACGATGTGGATGTCCCCGATCGATCCGTCGAGCGAGATCACCAGCCGCAGCCGGATCTCACCCTCGCGGTAGCTCGCGTCTCCAGGCCGTGCCTGCCAGCAGGCCTCGAACTCTGGCTGCACACCCCGCACGGCCGCATCGACCTCGATCAGCGAGGGGTCTCCCAGACGCGCCGCTACCGCGCCCGCCGGCTCCCCGCCGACCCCTGCCGGCTGGGCAGCCTCTTGGTCGAGGACAGGCTCCGCCGCGGGTTCGGCCACCAGCCGTCCCGGCGTCGTCGGCATGCTGGTCGGGCCAGGCTGCTGCGGCGAGCCACACGCGACGAGCGCGCCGCAGAGCAGCGCGCCGTGGATCAAGGTTCGAGCGGTGTCTCGCATGGGTGCCTCCAGGTGGTTTCGCTCAGACCGACAGCGCGCCCTTGCGGAAGTCGCTGCCGGCAATCTTGACGTTGACCAGCGCCGGCTTGCCGCTGGCAAAGGCCCGCTCGAGCGCCGGCCCGATGTCCTCGACCCGCTCGACATACTCGCCGTGTCCGCCGAGCGCCTCGACGACCTTCTCGTAGTGCGTGTAGTCGAGGCGCGTCGCCACCGCACGCTGCTCGCCGTAGATCTCGACCTGGCCACGGAAGATCTGCGTCCAGCAGGCATCGTTGCCCACGACCCCCACGACCGGGATCCCCTGGCGGGCCATCGCCTCGAACTCCATGCCGTTGAGCCCGAACGAGCCGTCGCCAAGCATCAGCACAACCCGGGCGTCGGGTCGGCAGAGCTTGGCGGCCATCGCATACCCGGGACCCACGCCGAGCGTACCGAGCGGACCAGGGTCCATCCAGGTCGCGACGCCCTTGACCTTGAGCGTGTAGGCCGCTGTCGCCACGAAGTCGCCACCGTCGCCGACCACGATGTCGCCGGGGCGCAGAAAGCGGTTCACCTCTGCGCACAGCCTCAGCGGGTTCGGCGGATTCGTCTCCGCGGTGAGCTCGGGGATCATCTCCGCACGCTTCTTCTCCTCGTTCGCGCGCACCTTCGCCTTCCACTCCGTCCAGGCCGGCTGCGGCGCGCCGATCGCCTCGGCGAGCGCGCTCAGCGCAAGCCCCGTGTCGGCATACAGCCCCACGTCGACCCCGCGGTTGCGCCCGATCTCCGACGGGTCGAGGTCGACCTGGATCACCCGCGTGTCTGCCGACATCACCGGCGCGGTCAGGTTGAGCAGCATCGTGCCCATGGTGCCCGACTGCGACCCCCCCTGGATCGGCGACGCCACCCCGTACGAGAGCCTGAAGTCGAACGGAGTCCCGCAGATCAGCAGCACGTCGGCCTTGGCCAGCGCCAGCTTGCGGCTTCGGTTGAAGAAGTGCGCCCCCTCAGGGTCGACCAGCCCGCGGGCCATACCGTTGACAAAGGTCGGGATCTGCAGCGTGTCGAGGAAGCGCGTCAGCGTCTCCTCCGGGTCCTTCGACCAGCGGATCTGCGAGCCGACGATCGCAACGGGGCGCTCCGCCGACTTCAGCAGCTCGACCGCCTGCGCGAGCGAGACCGCGTCGGGCGCCGGCTTGGCCTCGCTGCGCGAGTTCGCCGGGATCGGGTACTGCGACTCGTCGATGTACTCCATCAGGGTGTCGAGCGGCAGCTCGATGAACACCGGCCCGGGCACCCCCGAGATCGCCTTCCTGAAGGCGGCCGTCATGTACTCCCCGATGCGCCGCGTCTCGGTGACGCTGACCGACCACTTCGTGATCGGCCGCATCAGCTCGACATGGTTCATGTCCTGCAGCGAACCCATGTCCCTGAACACGGTCGGGCCTGCGCCGCCGATGCAGATCATCGGGATATTCGCCCTCCACGCATTGGCCACCGCCGTCACCGCATCGGTCACACCCGGCCCGGCCGTCACCGCACACACGCCCACCCTGCCGGTGACCCGCGCATACCCGTCTGCCGCATGCGCCGCCGACTGCTCGTGCCGCGTATCGATGACCGCGATGCCCTCGGTCAAGCAGCCGTCGTAGATCGCCTGGATGTGACCGCCGCAGAGCGTGAAGAGGTGCGTGACACCCTCGGACTTGAGGACCTTGGCTACGAAGTGACCGCCTTGAATCATGGACTCGGACTCGCGTGTGGTGGGGACGAAACAGACGGGGGCCTGAGCCCCTTCAGCAGGACATCGACACTCGTGGCAACCAACGACTCCATGTCGAGCGGGTGACCGAGGGCGATCGCCCCCTCGATGCCATCCGACAGGATCTTCAGCAACTGCGCGGTATGTCGGGGTGGCACCGCACGGAGCTCTCCCCGCGCGACTCCCTCCTCGATCAGCGCCGCGATCGCATCGACAAAGACCTCGTGGGTCGCGGCGATCCGGGCCTGCACCGACGGCAGCCGCAGCCCGACCTCGCCGAGCACGAGCAGGAACTTGCGGTGCTCCTCCGATGAGGCGTACCGCGCGAGCATCCCCGCCGCGAGTGCCGCGAGCTTCTCGGTCGCGGGCAGCTCGAGCGACCGCACCGCGGCCAACGCCTCAGACGCCCCCCTGACCTCAGCCTCGTGCAGGGCGTCGAAGATGGCGTCCTTCGACGCGAAGTGCACATACACGCCGCCCTTCGACAGGCTCGCCCGCCTCGCAATGTCCTCGACCCGGGTCTCCGCGAACCCCCGCTCGGCAAAACAGTCGCGCGCTGCGGCCAGGATCTGGTCGCGACGTTCTTCGTGCGTGCGGTGCCGGGTCATCGCGCCTCTGAGCCTGCCTCGTGCGTTCACGGGAGCCTCTAGCCGCCCGGCGGGACTCTTGTCACCCCCCAGCGCTCCGAGCCCCGCCTAGCCCCGCGCCGTGCGCCTCGGCTTCGGCCGGCTGCGCGGCGGACGCGTCAGCAGCGCGATCGCCTCGATGTGCGGCGTCCGCGGAAAGAGGTCCACCAGCGTCCAGCTCGCCAGCGCGAACCCATGCCCGCGCAGCGCCGCGACATCGCGTGCCAGCGCCGGGGGATCGCACGACACGTAGCCGATGCGCTCGAGCGAGCCGACACCGAGGTGCTCGACCAGCTCGCGAGAGAGCCCCCCGCGCGGCGGGTCCAGCACCGCCACCCGGTACTCCCCCTGGCGGCTCAGCATCGCATCGGGCAGCCCGCGGCGAAGATCGTGTGAAGCGAAGCGGACCTGCATCACGCCCTGCGCCCTCAGCTTCGACGCCACGGCCTTGCCGGCCTCGAAGCCGCCGCCGGTCAGCTCGACCGCGTCAACGTCCCAGCCCATGGCGCCGAGCCCGAAGGCAAAGTTCCCGTAGCCGGCAAAGAGGTCCATCGCACGGCCGGTGCGTCCCGCGAGTGGCTCGAGCACCAGGTCCCGCAGCCGCGACGACATCTCGCGGTTGCCCTGCCGAAAGCCACCCAGCGGCAGGTCGACCCGGAGCTGGTGCGAGCCGGCATCGAGCATCACCGCAACCTGGCCGGAGCCCCACGCCACGAACGACTCCCGGGCCACGCGCCCCACGCCGGCACGGCCCTCGTCGGCCACCCGGTCGACACGCAGCGTGTGGATGCCCGCCTCAAGCAGCTCCGCAGCCGCGCGCTTCGCCCACGCCTTCGCCCGGTCGAACGCATAGCCTGGGACCTCGATGATCGCCGCCACGGCGTGCAGCGCGTCGTCCCACTCCACGAAGATCCCGGTCCCGGGCGGAAGCTCCTGCGCGCTCGCCGCGATCCGGACACGCGCGCGGTCGAGCTCGGGCATCACGGCCAGGCAGGCCTCGCTCCGGACAACCCGGTCGGAGCCCGGCTCGTAGAAGCCCGAGGCCCCGTTCTGGAGCAGGTGGAACCTCGCCCGCAGCCGGTAGCCGTCGCGCCGGCTGGCCGCGATCACCTGCGGTTCCGGCCAGGCTGCCTGGCGGTCGATGCGCGCCACCGCGTCACGCACGCTCGAAACCTTCCACCGGAGCTCGTCCTCGGCAGTCACGCCCCAGAACCGGCAGCCCCCGCAGCGGTCCGAGACCGCACACGCCGACAGCTCGCGCAGGCGCTCCGACTCCACCACCCTGACCACGCGGCCGCGCACAAGCCGCGCCTGCGACTCGGTGACCTCGACCTCGACCCGCTCGCCGGGGAACCCACCCTGCAGCAGCACGACCCTGCCACCGGGGTCGCGTCCGACGCCTGCCCCGCCGTAGGCGAGGCGCTCAACCTGCGTCTCGAACCGAGCCCCGACACCAGGACCCGCAGGCGCGGCATCAAGCGCCACCCGCCCCCCGGTCTCCTCGGGGCCGCTCACGCGGTCCCCACGACGACGCCGACCAGGTCGTACTCGGTGGCGTCATCGATCTCGACCTCGACAAACTGGCCGGGCACCACCGGCCCGACATCATCGCCCTCGAACGACAGGTAGGTGACCCCGTCGATGTCGAGCGCCTGCCCCTGGTGCCGCCCCTCGAGAACGTACTCGTGCTCCTCCGACACGCCGTCGACCAGCACCCGGAGCCGCTGGCCAATCCGCGCCTCGTTCTTGCGGCGGGAGATCCCCGATTGCAGCTCCATCAGCTCCGCCCTTCGCTCCTCGGCGACCTCTGCGGCGACCTGGTCGGGCAGCTCCGCCGCCTCGGTGTTCTCCTCCTTCGAGTAGGTGAACACACCGACATGGTCGAACTCGACCTCGCGCATCCAGTCACGCAGCTCTTCGTGGTGCGCCTGCGTCTCCCCCGGGAAGCCCGAGATGAAGACCGTCCGGAGCACCATGCCCGGGATCTCGCGGAGCCGCCCGATCAGTTCGCGCTGCGCCTCCCGCTTCACGTTGCGGCGCATCGCGCGGAGGATGTCATCCGAGATGTGCTGCAGCGGCATGTCCACGTAAGGCACGACCTTCTTGGAGTCCCGCAGGATGCCGATCAGCCGGTCGGTGAAGTTCCATGGGTAGGCGTAGTGGAGCCGCACCCACTCGATGCCGGGCACCTCCTCGAGGCCGACCAGGAGCTGCTCGAGCGCCTGCCGGTTGCCGAGGTCGACGCCATAGCTCGTGAGGTCCTGCGCGATGAGGTTGATCTCGCGAACCCCCGCCGCGCCCAGGAACCGCGCCTCGCGGATCACGTCGTCGATCGGCCGCGAGACCTGCTTGCCACGGATCTTGGGGATGATGCAGAACGAGCAGACGCGGTTGCAGCCCTCTGAGATCTTCACGTAGGCGCTGCCGCCCCGGATCGTGTTCACCCGCTGCTCGTCGGACTGGTAGAGCGCGGAGCCATACGAGATGTACTCCCGGTCGGGCAGCGCACCCGAGAGCGCCTCATTGATGCGCTTGAACTCGTTCGTGCCCAGAAAGTAGTCGACCTCGGGCATCTCGGTGGCCAGCTCGTGGCCATACCGCTGGGCCATGCAGCCGGTCACGACCAGCTTCTCCGCCCGGCCGACGCCGCGCTCCTTGTAGCGCGCCATGTCGAGGATCGTGTCGATCGACTCGACCTTGGCGCTCTCGATGAACGCGCAGGTGTTGACCACGATGACGTCGGCCTCCTCCGCAGCATCGGTCAGGTCGTACCCGCCGCCCTTCATCAGCCCGATCATCAGCTCGGAGTCGACGCGGTTCTTGGGGCAGCCGAGGCTCACGACGTGCACGCGCTTGCGGCTGGCCTGCGCGACGAGGTCGAACGAATCGGGAACAAGCGGCATGGAGTCTGCGTGCGAAAGGGCGACCAACGAGGCCCGCGCGGCGTAGCGGGGGTGCCGCGGCGCGGCAAGCCTGCGGTCCCCGTCGCTGCTCCGCACTTGCGTCCCCGTCAGGCCTCCGCTATGGCTCCCCTCCCCGTTCGGCACTGCCGGACGCCGGGCGCATAACTCAGCGGGAGAGTGCCACCTTCACACGGTGGAAGTCGCAGGTTCAATCCCTGCTGCGCCCACTTCAGGATGCTTCGAGATGACGAGCCGACCCCAGGGTCGGCTCGCGTCGTTTTGCCCCGGGCCGGTCGTCCGCACTGGACGCGACCGCCGTCTTGGCGCATGAATGGCCGCCTCCGCATGGAGCCGCGCACCCGCGACTCCCCTTCATCGCACCGCCTCCCCACGGTCAGCTCCATGGCCTCGACTGCCGCTCCGGGCGCACGCGCCCCCCTCGCCCTGCTCTCGCTCGCCCTGCTGTTCGCGACCGCATCCTGCGATGACGGCGCTGACACAGGCTCCCCCGCTGACTCCGGCGGCAGCGGCGCTGACCCTGGTGATGCAGCCGCCGACCCCGACGGCAGCGGCGGCGACGACACCGCCGCCGACACCGACGGCAGCGGCGCTGACCCTGGTGATGCAGCCGCCGACCCCGACGGCAGCGGCGACGGCGACACCGCCGCCGACACCGGCGGTGACAGAGCCGACACCACGCCCCCCGTCCCCGAGTTCATCCGCCGCTACAGCCTCGCGGAGTCCTTCGCGGCCCCACAGGGCTTCGTCTGGCGCCGCTCGATCATCCACCTGCACTCCACCCACTCGCACGACGCCTGCGACAACACGCCCCGCGTCGACGGCGACTACAACTACCCCTGCCTCGCCAAGCTCCGCGACGCCCTCTGCAAGGTCCGCATCGACGTCGCCAGCCTCACCGACCATCGCGCCGAGTTCGGCAACACACCCTGGCCCGACACGCTGCTCTACGACCCCGCTACCGACGAGCTCGGTGTCGGCGAGCTCGGCCACCAGTACAACGTGATGACCTGCCCCGACGGCTTCAGGGTCACCATC
>JBILLP010000401.1:0-3873 GCA_044376025.1 Bradymonadia bacterium | reverse complement strand
CTGCTGCAGCAGGTGCTGGGCTCGATCATGGAGGACCAGTCCTACCACCTCGGCTTCCACATCGATCACCTGCGCCCCGAGCTCGAGCGGCGATCGCCGACGGAGCGGGCGCTGCTGCTGCAGGGCTGGAGCGCCTTCTTCGGCTCGGTGCTCAGCGTGGTCATCTTCGACAACCGCGCGGTCTTCGCTGCGCTGCGCTATGACAAGCTCACCTTCTGGACCGACGCCTGGAACCTCTTTGCGCAGGTGCAGTCGGGGCTGCATGGCAGTCGTCACATGAGCGCGCTGCTGGGACGCGACCCGAGGCTGCGCTTCGTGGTCTGAGCGCACGGCTTCGTTGCATGCGCAGGCGGGCGCCGCTAACCGCTCGGCTCCTCGTGGCCCGCTGAGGCTCGACCGTGTCCGAATCCCCCGACAGACCCACCACACCGGCGACGCCTCCGCCTGGCCCTACAACCAAGGAGTCGGCGCCCGGCATCGAGGTGTTCGCACAGGGGCGGCTGCTTGTGGACGCGCTGCTGCGCGAGGTGGGTGTCGGGGTCGTGGTCACCGATGCGGCGGGCCGGGTCCTGATCGAGAACGAGCGGGGTGACGCGCCGGCAGGGGTTGCGCCTGACGAGCCCCTCGACGCGTGGGTGGCGCGGATCGACTACCGCGGCCCCGACGGCGAGTCACCCCTGCCCCCGGAGCTTGTGCCGATCCGCCAGGCCCTGCGGGGCGAGCGGCTCGAGGGCTTTGAGCACGCGGTGCGATCGGCGGCTGGCGTGACGCGCTTTATCCGCGCGTTCGGCGGGCCGATGCGACAGGACGACGGCACGTTGGTCGGAGCGATCGTCTCGTCGCACGACGTGACCGAGCGCCGGGAGTCGGAGGCCGCGCTCCGCAGACAGGCGATGCATGACCCGCTGACCGGGCTGCCGAACCGCTCCGCCGTGGTCGACCGGCTGCACGGGGCGCTATCGCGCATGCGCCGCAACGGCAGTTCGCTCGGCGTGCTCTTCGTCGACCTCGACAATTTCAAGGTGGTCAACGACGCGCTGGGCCATGGGGTCGGCGACCGGCTGCTGCTCGAGATCGCGGTCCGGATCCGGAGCATCATGCGCCCGTCAGACCTGCTGGGCCGGCTCGGCGGCGACGAGATGGTCGCCGTGTGCGAGGATATCGCCGGCGTAGGGGACGCGATGGGCGTCGCCGAGCGCATCAGGGCTGCAGTCGCGACGGCGGTGCAGGCGCAGGGCCTCGACATCGCGGTGACCGCGAGTGTCGGCATCGCGATGGCCAGTACCGGGTCAGAGACCGCGGAGTCGCTGCTCCGGGACGCCGATACCGCGATGTACCGCGTCAAGGAGTTCGGCCGCGATGGCATCGAGGTCTTCGGCGAAGAGCTCAGGCAGCGGGCGCTGCGACGCGTCGAGGGGCAGCGGGCGCTGATCGCGGCGATCGAGGAGCGGCGGCTGCTCACCCACTTTCAGCCGGTGTTCAGCGCCGGGGGCGGCCCGATGGTCGGCGTCGAAGCGCTCGCCCGCATCGTCGACCCGCAGCAGGGCCTCGTGACCGCGCGCAGCTTCATGCAGGTCGCCGAAGAGACTGGGCTGATCTCCCGGATCGACGAGTTCGTGGTCGAGTCGGCGTTCAGGTTCCTGCGCCGGCGGAGCGACGAGGGCGACTCGACGACCTGGGTGGGCATCAACCTCTCGGTTCGAAGCCTGACGCGGGGCCGGCTGGTCCCGTGGCTCGCCGAGCTGTCGCGCATCCATGGCATCCCGCTGGCCCGGATCCGCATCGAGCTGCCGGAGTCGAGGGTCAACGGCGCACCGCAGGTGATGCTCGACGCCGTGAGGGCAGCCCGGGCGCTCGGCGCGCACATCGGCATCGACGACTACGGCACGGGCATCTCGTCGCTCGCCCACGCGCGGGACCTCTCGCTGTCGTTCGTCAAGGTCGACCCGGGCTTTGTCTCCGACGTGGACACCAACCCGCGATCGGCCGCGATCGTCGATGCGCTCGTGCGCCTTGCCCACGCACTCGGGCAGTCGGTGACGGCAGAGGGCGTCGAGAGCGCGGCGCAGGCAGAGACCTTGACAGCGCTGGGCATCGACCATGTGCAGGGGAACCACCTGGGTGAACCCGTCTCCGACGACGACTGGGCCGCCCACTACGCCCGGTGAACCCGATGGGAGAGCTGCGCATCAGGCTCGAGTTCTCGCCTGCACGCTGGGAGGCAGCCCGGCAGCAGCTTCGCGGCCACGGAGGCCTGATGGGACGTCTGGCTGGCGGCCAGGCTCCCTCGCTGTATGCGCCGGTCGAGGCCGAGCTGTGGGTCGAGGGTGCGCAGGTGGCGACGGTCCGCGGCGAGGTGCTGTTCGCGTCGCCCGATGGTGACGTGGCGCTGTCTCTGACGCCCGCGGAGGCTGCCCGGATCGAGGCTCCTGGGGTCCCCGGGCCTGTCGCTCCCGTCGCGGAGACGGGACCGGCGGAGGCCGGCGCGGCGGAGACGGGGCCGAACACGCCCGGGTCGAAGGCCGCACGCCCCGATGATGCCCCGGTCTTCAAGCAGTACGAGGCGATGACGCGGCCCGAGAAGATCCACTGGGCCAAGTACGGCAACGAGTCGCAACGCAGGCAGGTCCTCCGCGACCGCGATGCATCGCTCCACCCGCTCGTACTGCAGAACGGGCAGATGACACCCCGCGAGGTCGCGGCGCTGATGTCGACCGGCAGCGTCAGCGGCCAGTTCGTCGTGGCGCTCGCGGAGCGAGAGTCGCTGCATCGTGACACGGCCATCGTGCTGGCGCTGGTGCAACACCCGTTGACGCCGATCCATATCGCGGAGCGGCTCGTCGCCCGCCTGCCGGTCGAGACGCTGCGACGGATCGCCAAGTCCACGACGCTCAAGACCCAAATCGTGGCGGCGGCCCGCAAGCGCGTCTCGACATGACCCACGCAGCGCCCCGTGGCGAGCCCTGCCACGATGGGTGTATGCAGGGAATCCTCCCCGACACACCGGAATCCCGATGCGAGCACTTCTTCGCCTGTCTGCCCTGCTGGCCCTGACCACTGGCTGCTTCGGCCCGGCCGACGTCCCGGACCGGCCGCCAGCGTATGACACCACCGCGGTGGAGCGTTCAGACCGCCGGATCGAGTTCTCAGACGCCAACTGGTGGATCCGGCGCGGGCCGAACCCAAGCGGCGCCGGCAACAACCACTGGTCCGACAGCGAGACGGCCGTCAGGCTCGATGCCAACCGGCTGGTGCTGACGGTCGAGTCGACGGGGGGCCGGTGGCGCGCCGCAGAGGTGATGACCGAGATTCCCGACACCAAGCGGGGAGCCGTCGTCACGATCGAGTCAGCCATCGGCGAGTTCGACCCGAACGTCGTGTTCAGCATTGCCGCGGCCCGTGACGACCGGAACGCCCTGGGCATCGACCTGTCGAGCGCGACGTCTGACGAGCAGGGCAATGCGCAGTTCGTGGTGTTTGCGGGCGCTGCGAAGCCGACCACACACACATTCGAGATTCCACGCGCGAGCACCGGGACCTCGATGCACACGATCGTCTGGGGGAGCCGGGTGAGCCCGGGCATGACCATGGGGAGCGAGCCCATCTCGTTCGGGTCCGAAGGGCCCTTCCCCCGCGAGTTCTGGGACTACAGCGGCCCGAGTCCGAACCTGCAGCGGGCGTGGCTGCATGTTCGGCTCTGGATGCGTGACGGGAAGGCGCCCGCGTCAGGTCAGCCGGTGTCGGTACGCATCGGTGCGGTGCGGTTCTTCTGACGCAGGGTCAGTAGACGCCGAGCCCCGCGCCGACGACATGGACGGCGCGGCGCATCTGCTGCATGACGTCATCTTCGGTGAGCGTGCCTGAGACCCAGCC
>JBILLP010000400.1:0-3897 GCA_044376025.1 Bradymonadia bacterium | reverse complement strand
CGTCTCGTCGACGCGCTTCGAGAACCTGACGGTGGCGCGGGCCCGGACGGCGGAGCTGCCGCAGGGGGCCTCGAGGGTGGCCATGACGCGGTAGCGACCGGGCGCGGGCGGCGTGGCGAAGACGAGGTTCTCGCGGCGCACCCCGGCGTTGGTGCAGCCGACACCGGCGTCACGGTCGATGCGGCCAACACCGTCGGCGCGCAGTGCATCGGCCGGCACGCCGGCGGAGCCGACGGCTGCGACGGTGGAGGGTGCCTTGGGCGAGACCTGCTTGCCGTCGGGGGTGATCACCACGAGGTCGACGTCGGCAGGGAGCTCCCAGCCGAGCGAGATGACGGTGTCGGGCGGTTTGGCGGTTGCCCGGCAGACGTTGAAGTTGTCGGGAATCGGCGACGGCACGCAGAACGTGGAGCTGCGCTGGAGCCCCGGGCGGCCGTCGGCGTCGAAGGCGACGACGGTGACATCCTGCAGGCCCGGTTCGATTTCGGTCGAAAAGTCGGCGGAGAAGGAGAAGAGCCGTTCGCCGTTGTTCGTGGGATCGGGCGAGCCGACGGGCTTGACCCAGTAGCCGTCGCCGAGCGCGTCGTTGAAGGCGAGCCCGACGGCCCAGGCGTCGGGATCTGTGCGTCCGCTGAAGCTGCGTGCGAGGTCTCCCGGCAGGATGAAGCCGCCCGGTGACTCGAAGGCCGTGACGACGGGGAGGCCCGAGCCGTCGCCCGAGCCCTCGACGATCCCCGGCAGTGGCCCGGGTTTGAACGAGGCGCCCGGGACGACGACGTCGGTGCCGACGCCGTCGGCGGCGGGGTCGAGGCAGGCGCCGGCCAGCGCGGCGGTCGCGAGGCCGAGTGCGGCGACGATGCGGCGGCGTACCGGGCTCACAGGTTCACCTGCCAGCGGAGTGCCCAGCGATCATTGGCGAGGTCGACCGGCACGCCACGGTCGTCACGGTCGAGCCGGTCGGAGACTCGGTCATACTGGAAGACGAGCCGGGTGCGGTTGGCGACGTGCAGCCCGAGCAGCGGCGACAGGGTGGTGACGCGGAGTGAGGCAGGCACCACGTTGCCGCGACGGGACTCGAAGGCGTCGGTCTCGGGGTCGTAGGACTCGAGGCGCGCACCCACGAAGAGGCCGAGCGGGAGGTCCTGCAGCAGGGTGGCGTGCCAGCCGAGCCCGCGGGCGTCGACGCCGGCGGCGAGCGGGTCTGAGGCGATGAAGCCGCGGTCGAGGTTGTTCGAGAGCGTCAGCTCTGTCGAGGCGTGGGTCCAGCCGAGGGGTGACTCGAACGCGAGGGCGGCGTGGAGGTTGAGCGCCCAGCGCTCGAAGGTCTCGGTGGGGGTGCCGGCGCGCCCCGGGATGGGCACGAGCTCGCCGCTGTCGATGATGCTGTCCTCGTCGTTGTCGGACCAGACGAAGGTGTCCTTGGTGGGGGGCGTGCCCAGCACCGCGCCATGACCGGTCACAAAGCTCGTGCCTGCGTCAAACCTCAGCGCGCCATCGGCGTCGACGAGGGAGACGCGCACCAGGTAGTCGACATCGGACACAACGTTGCGGGTGAAGACGCCCGCCCGGTCGGAGATCGGGTCGCCGTTGAGGATGGCGCCGTCGATCCGCACGCTTCCGAGGTTGGCAGTGAGCCTCGCCCCGACGTCGGTCTCGCCGGTGAACAGCGCCGAGGAGCCGAGCGTGCGCTCGAGGTGCAGGCGGTCACGGTGACCGGCCGCAAGCTCGTAGCCGAAGGGCACGCCGACGATGCCGGCGCGGAGCTCCCAGCGGCCATAGGGCTCGGCATCGAGGTCGGCCGTAGAGGCGATCGCCTCGGCACGGCGCATCGAGATCGAGGAGCCGCGGAGCGTGTTCACATCGATCTCGAAGGCCGCGCCGATGCCGCGGTGGGTGCCGCTGAGCGAGACGCGGCCCCGCCTGACGACGAAGCCGTCTTCGTTGCGCGGCTGCCCGTCGGCGTCGACGCCGTTCGAAGACGTCTCGAACTCGCCCCATTGCGCCTGCAGGTAGCCTCCGACGGTCCAGTCCACTCCGCTCCAGGCGGCGGCGTGTGGCGTCGCGATCCACCAGGGGCTCGGTGGCTCTGCCGGAGCCGGCTCGGTCGGCCCCAACTCGGCTGGCCCGGGAACCGCCGCGTCGGGGGGCGCCACGAGGGGCGTCGCCCCGGGGGCCGCTGGGGCCGGTGGCGCCAGCGTCGCCGGGGCTTCGAGGGGTGGCTCCGCGGGAGGCGGGGGCGCCGCGGGCGTCGGGGCGGGGGCCGCCTCGAGCTCAAAGTCGTCGTCGGCCTGCGCGGTGGCGGGCAGAGACGCGAAGGCCGCGGCGAGCGCGAGGCTCGCCACGGCGGGGATCCTGGTCGTGGAGAAGGGCATCAGGGCAGCGGGGGGAGCGGGTCCGCGTAGAGGGGCAGTCGCGCCACGTTGTCGAAGGGTTGGCACGCCGAGTCGGTGCACTGGTTCAGGAACTCGAGCGTCTCGTCGGGGCAGAGGAAGCAGCCGTCGGGCCCGATGCAGGTGGTGGTGTCTCCGGAGGTGTCGTCGGTCGTGTCGGCCACGGAGGTATCGTCGGAGGTGTCGGTGACCGATGTGTCGTCGGAGGTATCGGTGACCGAGGTGTCGTCGGTCGTGTCGGCCACGGAGGTATCGTCGGAGGTGTCGGTGACCGATGTGTCGTCGGGCGACGTATCGGCAGAGGTGTCACCGGTCGTGGTGTCCGCGGAGGTGTCACCGGTCGTGGTGTCCGCGGAGGTGTCACCGGTCGTGGTGTCCGCGGAGGTGTCGCCGTCGCTCACCTCTTCGGTGTCCGTTCGGCTGGTATCGTCGGGACCGGGGCTGACCTCCTCGTTCTCGGAGCAGGCGGTGAACAGGGGAGACGCGACGAGGAGCGCGCCGAGCAGGTGGTACAGTCGTCGCATCATCGCACCTCGCAGTAGCCATAGCGGCAGACGCCGGCGGTGGCGGAGCAGTCGGAATCGGCGGTGCAGGGCGTGCAGTCGGTTCCGCCGGTGAGGGATTCGTAGTAGCAGCCGCAGGGCTCGTCGGGGGCGTTGCTGTAGATGGGCCCGAGGTCGCCATCGCGGCCGACGCGCATCGCGCACTGGGGGACGTTTCCGTTCGTCGTGACCTCTCGGACGATGTCGACGCCGGCCGGCGGGGCAACGTCGCCGGTCGCCCAGCCGATGAACTGGCGGGCGACGGGGTTCTCGACCACGCCGGAGGTGTCGACACGGGCGAAGAAGTGCACGGGTCCCCAGAGGTAGTACTGCCCGGAGCGCACGTTGGCCTTGTCGATGGCCGTGGGCGTCGAGTCGGGCCAGTATCCACACGACTGTCCTTGCTGCTGCCAGGCGAGGGTCTTGACCCGGTCGCGGGCTGCGTCGGCGACCTCACCGCTGGCGAAGCCGATCGCGGCGGCGGGGTCGGCGGCATCGGCAACCAGCGAGACGGAGTTGGCGTTGTTGCGGGCGTCCACGCCGGCGAAGCGCGAGGCCGGCACGCCGGAGGCGAGCGACAGGAAGAGCTGCACGAAGGAGTTGGCGTCTCGCCGTATGATCAGGTCCTGGTTTGTCCAAGGTGCGGCGCGACCCGAGGCGCCGAAGCCGTAGACGAAGTAGAAGGCCTCGGAGCTGATCGAGGTCTCGGGCGAGGCCAGCGGGACGAAGACGTTGACCGTCCCGACGGGCCCGAGGAAATCCCCGATATTCTCGGGCAGCGCCGTGAGGTCGGAGCAGAGCTCGGCGGAGTTGCCCATGACTGCGAAGTCGGTCAGGCGACCGGGCGCGTTCACGGTGCAGGTGAGCTCGGTGCCGGCGGCGTCCCAGTACGAAGCGTTGCCCGAGAAGGCGGTGTCGTCGGCGAGCGCGTACACGCCGTTGCAGGCGCCGGGCGCGGCGTAGAC
>JBILLP010000399.1:0-3903 GCA_044376025.1 Bradymonadia bacterium | reverse complement strand
CTGTCGTAGGTCGCCCGCGGCACGCAGAAGCCGGCTGCGCTCCCGGGGGCGACGACGCAGACTGCGTCGCCGCCGCACGAGTCGGAGCCGGGGGCGCAGTTCTCCGTGCAGAAGTCCTCGGAGCCGAGGTAGCGGGCGCAGAGCTGGGAGCTGCAATCGGAGCTCAGCTCAAAGACGCAGATCTCGCGAGACTGGGCGCGATCATCACTCGCGCACTGCTCCGCGATTTCTGACGGCAGGGAGCAGGCGTCACCGACCTCTTCATCGGCGCACGACACAAGCCCGGACGCGGCGGCGAGCAGCATGGAAGCCACCACGAGGCGCTGGGCGAGGGTCTTGGGAGAAGCTTCGAGCCTGGAGGTCATCGGAACCTGCCGTACCGGAGAAGATGCGGCGAAAGTACCGTCAGGGTGGGGCCGAAGTCAACGCCATCGTGAGGCGCAATGCGTCGAAGCTTCACGCGGGAAGCGGCAAAGGTGTCGCTTGACACCCCTTCGGTCGCGCCGGTACATTCGTTACCCTGCCGAGGTCTGCCTCTGGTGGACGTGACGTCTCAACTGCGTGCGGGAGAGCCATGCAAATCGGCCGGACGACAGAATCGAGAGCTTGCCGGGCCGCGGGCCTGTTCGTGCTCAGCGGGCTTGCCGCGACGCTCGCGCCCGCCACAGGCGCGGCGCAGGAGTCCCCGGTCGATGCGGTCGAGACCGGCACGGCGCCCGACGAGGGCGCCGGTGACGAAGGATTCGTGTTCGAGGCAGGGGACGTGGGGAGCGTCACGGCCGGTACGCCCGTTGCCCGGTTCATGGACGAAGGCCTCCGCTACTACGGCCGTGAGGACTACGCCCCGGCCAGCGTCTTCTTCTGGCGCGTGGTTCAGGAGCAGGATGTCTCCGCCGATGCGCTGCGCCCACGGGCCCAGTACGAGCTCGCGCGCACGCTGACCCGGATGCAGATGTGGCAGGGGGCACTCCGCTTCTTTGACGACATCATCGCCACGGGACCGACGCACCCCTACTTCGAGGCGAGCGCGCCGTGGGTGGTCCTGATCGCCCGACGCGTGCCGGGCGACGCGCAGATGCTGAGGCGGGTGGCGGCGTTTGCCGACCTTTTCCCCGATCGGGTGGAGCCGAAGTACCGCGACGAGATGGCCTTCATGCTCGGGGAGCAGGCCTTCAACAGCGGTGAACTCGAGCAGGCGCTCCGCTACTTCGGTGCGGTGAGCGACGCCTCGACCTACCACGCCCGCGCCCTCTACTACGCGGGGATCACGCACGTCAGGCTCTACGATGCGCAGCCGGCGGTCGATGCGTTCAAGACCCTGCTGTCTGCCAGGCAGAACGCGGCCTCGGGCGACGAGCTCGAGCGCCTCGACGACCTGGCCATGCTCTCCATCGCCAGGACCTTCTACTCGACCGGGGAGTTCGAGAAGTCGCTGCGCTACTTCGGGCAGATCCCGCAGGACAGCAGCACCTGGCTCGATGCGCTGTTCGAGTCGTCGTGGGCCTATTTTCGCGTCTCCGATTTCAACCGGGCGCTCGGGAACCTGCACAGCCTGAATTCCCCCTATTTCTCGTCGCAATACTACCCCGAAGCCCCGGTGCTCCAGGCGGTGATCCTGTTCCGCAATTGCCGCTACACCGGCGTTCGTCGGACGCTCGACCGCTTCGACGATGTCTACATGCCGCTGCTCCGCCAGCTCGAGCAGACGACCTCGTCGCTGCAGGGCGACCGCGAATACGCCACGTTCTACAAGGACGCCGAGCGTCGCCTCGCCGCAGACTTCGACCCGAGGCTGGCGCAGATCACCAGCGCCGCCCTCTCGGATCGTTCGGTCAGGCTCGCCTCGGAGTACGCGTCACGCGTCGAGGACGAGGCCGGCTTGATCGAGGGTGCCGATCCTGCCTGGGCCGGCTCCGACCTCGCGGTCTTCTTGCGGGACGTCGTGGCCGATGAGCGCGAGCAGGCAGACGGGCAGCTCGGCCGGCAGGTTCGCGTCAGGATCGAGCGAATCCTTGAGGACCTCCGTGGGCGCAAGCGTGACGCAGAGGCCATCCGCGTCGAGGCAGACCTCGCGGAGGCGAACGCGATCCGGGCCGAGCTGAGGTCGCAGCAGGTTGCGACGACCGGCCGCGAGGTCCAGGCAGCCCGAGAGCCCGCTTGGTACGAGATGTCCTGGCCGTTCGAGAAGGAGTACTGGCGCGACGAGCTCGGTCACTACTCCTACCACATTGCCTCAAAGTGCGAGCAATGAGTTCCCGGTATCGGCGAGGGGTCGAAATGCGAAACCGTCTCGAAGCACTCGGTACGCTGCTGACCCTCGGGATCGGGGCCTCTGCGCTGCTTGCGGCGCCACAGGCGGCCGTGGCTCAGGCATCGGGCGTCGGCGGGGGCAAGCAGTCGACCGCGGTCGACGCCTCCGAGGTCAAGGCCGTCGAACCCCAGCGCGATTCGGTCCTCGAGGATGCCAAGAAGGGCCCAACCAACGTCTCCGCGTTGATGCGGGAGCGGGTCCCCATCGAGCAGATCGAGCGAACCGAGACGGCGCTGACGCGGCTCCGGAACCTTGTCCAGAGCACGCCGGTCGCCGACCGTTCGAGGGCGGAGTACCTCTTCAGGCTCGCCGAACTCTACTACGACCGCGCACGCTACTATGAGCAGCGGTCGTACGACCGTCGCGACCAGGCGTTCGAGCTCCGGGAGACCGACCCTGCGCGCTCAGGTGCCTACACGCAGGCCGCGCAGGACGATCTGGCCCACTCGAACCAGTTCGCGCAGGACGCAATCTCGCTCTACGCAGACCTCTACGAGCAGTATCGCGATACCTACGCCGATATCGACGCCGTGCTCTTCTACCTCGGCGCGAACCTGCTGCAGGTCGACCGAAAGGCCCAGGCGAGGGAGATTTTCCAGACCCTCGCCCAGACCTACCCGAGGTCGAAGTTCCTGCCGCAGGCCTTCTTCATGCTCGGCGAGCTCGATTTCAACGAGAACCAGATTGCCAATGCCAGGTTGAACTACGAACGGGCGGCACAGTTTCCCGACGCGAACGTCTATCCGTATGCCCTCTACAAGATTGCCTGGTGCGCCTATAATTCGGCCAGCAATCCTGCGGAACGCGAGGAGTCGGTGCAGCTGCTGTACAATGCGCTGAATGTCGCGAAATCGCGGCCCGGGGACAGCTACGTGCGTCTTCGTGACGACGAACTCCGCGACATGACCCTGTTCTACTCTGAGGTCTACCCGGCAGAGGCGGCGCTTGCGTTCTTTCAGGAGCTCTCTGCGGAGCAGGCTCCGAAGCTCGTTGGCCGCCTGGCGCGCATCTACGGCGATCGCGCGATGTACCAGGACTCGAATCACCTCTACCGGCAGCTGATTGAGCTCAACCCGGGGAGTTTCAAGGTCGTCGAGTACCAGCGCGAAATCTTCAGGAATTCGCGTCCGTCGTCGGACAGGAGCCGTATCGTTGCCGAGCTGGTCCGGCTCTCTGAACTGCTCGCGTCCGCCCGCACGCTCCCTGATGCGACGCCTGCGGCGGTGGCGCAGGAGGAGGAGGAGCTCGAGCAGCTCCTTCGGACCTTCGCGACCACCTACCACTCCGAGGCGCAGACAACGAGGAATGCGGGCCTCTTCTCGCTCGCGCAGCAGCTCTACGAGCAGTACACGCGGTGTTTCGGTGAGCGCCGCGAGTCGTACGACCTCTGGTTCTACTATGGCGAGGTGAACTACGAGAATCGACGCTGGCGCGAGGCCGCGGAGGCCTACGAGAAGGCGATCGGTCTCGGTGGAGGTTCGGGGCGATATGACGAGGCTGCGACCTATGCCGCCTGCGCGGCCCGCTCCCAGCTCGTCAATTTCGCGGCGACGCGTACGGCACCCACAAACACGAGCGGAAATCCCACCGGG
>JBILLP010000398.1:0-3905 GCA_044376025.1 Bradymonadia bacterium | reverse complement strand
CCTGAATCGCCCCCCTCCCCCTTGGATGCCCATGAAGTTCACGCGCCACTTCACCACCGCCGGCCACGATCCCTATGCCGCGCTCCGCTTCGTCGAGCGGACCAGCGAGATTCGCAATCCTGACGGCTCCGTCGTCTTCAAGGCCGAGCGGGTGGGCGTGCCCGACTCGTGGTCCCAGACGGCGACCGACATCCTGGCGCAGAAGTACTTTCGCAAGGCCGGGGTGCCTGCGGCGACGAGGCGCGTCGTCGAGGAGGGGGTGCCTGCGTGGCTCTCGCCGTCAACGGTCGACGACGAGAAGCTCGCGGGGCTGACGGCGAAGGAGCGCTCGGTTGGGGAGACCGACGCGCGGCAGGTCTTCGACCGCCTGGCGGGCTGCTGGACCTACTGGGGCTTCAAGAACGGCTACTTCTCGTCCGAGGAGGACGCCTCGGCGTTCCACGACGAGCTCCGCTACATGCTCGCGGCTCAGATCGCGGCGCCAAACTCGCCGCAGTGGTTCAACACGGGGCTGAACTGGGCGTACGGGATCAACGGGCCGTCGCAGGGGCACTTCTACGTCGATCCGGTCTCGGGGGAGCTGGTCGCGAGCGAGGACGCTTACACCCACCCGCAGCCCCACGCCTGCTTCATCCAGAGCGTCAACGACGACCTGGTGAACGAGAACGGCATCATGGACCTGTGGACCCGTGAGGCGCGACTCTTCAAGTATGGCAGCGGCACGGGGACGAACTTCTCGTCGCTCCGTGGCGAGAACGAGCGGCTGTCGGGGGGCGGCAAGTCGAGCGGGCTGATGAGCTTCCTGGCGATTGGCGACCGCGCGGCGGGGGCGATCAAGTCGGGTGGCACGACGCGGCGCGCCGCCAAGATGGTCTGCCTCGACCTCGACCACCCCGACATCGAGCTGTTCGTCGACTGGAAGGTCCACGAGGAGCAGAAGGTGGCGGCGCTGATGGCCGGCTCGCGCTCGATCTCGAAGCACCTGACGCGCATCTTCGACGCCTGCGTGGCGATGTCCGATGCCTCGAGCCGGTTCGACCCCAAGAAGAACCCTGCGCTCGCCACCTCGCTCAAGCAGGCGATCGACGCCGGGACGCCATCGACGCTGATCGCCCGCGTGCTGCAGCTCGCGCGGCAGGGCTACACCGCGATCACCTTCGAGTCCTACGACACCGACTGGAACGGCGAGGGCTACCGGACCGTCGGTGGCCAGAACTCGAACAACTCGGTGCGCGTGCCCAACCGCTTCTTCGACGTGCTCGACCAGAAGAACGGGCGGTGGCCGCTCTACCGGCGGACCGACGGCGCGCTGCACCGCGAGCTCGACCCGCGCGAGCTGTGGGAGCGCATCGCCTACTCTGCCTGGTCATGCGCCGACCCCGGGCTGCAGTTCGACACGACGATCAACGAGTGGCACACCTGCCCCGCCGATGGTCCGATCCGGGCGAGCAACCCCTGCTCCGAGTACATGTTCCTTGACGACACCGCCTGCAACCTCGCGAGCATCAACCTCGCGAAGCTGCACTCCCAGGGCGGCTTCGACATGGCAGCCTACCGGCACGCGATCAGGCTCTGGACGGTGGTGCTCGAGATCAGCGTCCTGATGGCGCAGTACCCCAGCCGACGCATCGCCCAGCTCTCGTATGAGTTCCGCACGCTCGGGCTTGGCTACGCCAACATCGGCACCCTGCTGATGCTGAACGGCATCCCCTACGACTCGGAGCGCGCCTGCGCATGGACCGGCGCGCTGACCGCCGTGCTGACCGGCGACGCCTACGCGACCTCTGCCGAGCTCGCCGGCGAGCTGGGGGCGTTCGCGGGCTATGAGCGCAACCGGGAGTCGATGCTCCGCGTCATCCGCAACCACCGCAGGGCTGCGCACGCGGCCGCCTCGCACGAGTACGAGGGGCTGACGATCAAGCCGATGCCCATCGATGCGCGGCTCTGCCCTGCCCCGCTCCTCACTGCCGCCCGCCAGTCGTGGGACCGCGCGCTCGAGCTCGGCCAGCTTCACGGCTACCGGAACGCGCAGGTGACCGTGATCGCGCCGACCGGGACGATCGGCCTGGTCATGGACTGCGACACCACCGGCATCGAGCCCGACTTCGCGCTCGTGAAGTTCAAGAAGCTCGCCGGCGGCGGCTACCTCAAGATCATCAACCAGTCGGTGCCGGCGGCCCTCGCGGCGCTCGGCTACACCGAGCTGCAGATCGACGAGATCGTTCGGCACGCCACCGGCAACCTCACCTTCAAGGGCGCTCCGGCAATCAACCACGAGGCGCTCCGGGCGAAGGGCTTCACCGACGAGGCCCTGGCGCGGCTCGAGGCAGCCGCACCGAGCGCCTTCGACATCCAGTTCGTGTTCAACGCACACACGCTGGGCGCCGCCTTCTGCGCCGACCGGCTGTCGTTCTCCGAGAAGGAGATGGCCGACCCGTCGTTCAACATGCTCGTCAGGCTCGGCTTCACCCGCGACCAGATCAACGCCGCCAACCGCTACGTCTGCGGCGTCATGACCGTCGAGGGCGCGCCGCACCTGCGCTCAGAGCACCTGCCGGTGTTCGACTGCGCCAGCAAGTGCGGCGCCAGCGGCACCCGGTACATCGACCCGATGGGCCATGTCCGCATCATGGCTGCGGCGCAGCCCTTCGTGTCGGGCGCCATCTCGAAGACGATCAACATGCCCAACACCGCGACGGTCGATGACGTGAAGGTCATCTACCGCCGAAGCTGGGACCTCATGCTCAAGGCGATCGCGCTCTACCGCGATGGCTCGAAGCTCTCGCAGCCGCTCAACGCGGTTGCCGACGCCGACGAGGTGGTGGCCAACGCGCTGCTCGTGGCGACCTCGATCGATCAGGCTGAGAAGCCGGCGCCGATCCAGGTCGCGGAGCGGGTCGTCGAGCGGGCCCTCGAGCGCTACTCGCACCGCCGCCGCCTGCCAAACCGCCGCACCGGGTACATCCAGAAGGCGACCGTCGGCACCCACAAGGTCTACCTGCACACCGGTGAGTACGCCGATGGCACGCTCGGTGAGATCTTCATCGACGTGCACCGCGAGGGCGCCGCGCTCCGCAGCCTGATGAACTGCTTCGCCATCGCCGTGTCGCTCGGCCTGCAGCATGGCGTGCCGCTCGACGAGTTCGTCGATGCCTTCGTGTTCACCCGGTTCGAGCCCGCCGGCCCGGTCGATGGCCACGACAACATCAAGATGGCGACCTCGATCATCGACTACATCTTCCGCGAGCTTGGGGTCAGCTACCTGCACCGCAACGACCTCGCGCACGTGACGCCCGAGGAGGTCTACGCCGGCACCATCGCCAGCGGCTCGGTGGCCCCGCGGGACGAGGTCGCCGACGACCAGGAGTCGAGCGCCCGCTACGACGACTTCAGGGACTCGATCGACAGCGCGGCCGCACGCCCCGCCTCGTCCAAGCTCGAGAGCCGCGGCTTCACCCGCACGCCGACCGAACCGCTTCAGACGGTGGCCAAGGCTGCGGTTGCCGAGGTGCCGCTCGCTGTCATCGCGGAGGCAAAGCCCCGCGCAGAGGCCCTGGCAGCGCTCGGGGCGTCGACCTCGAACGTCTCCGCCGTGCAGATGGCGCGCCGACGCGGCTACGAGGGCGAGTCCTGCTCAAGCTGCGGCAACTTCACCCTCGTGCGCAACGGCACCTGCCTCAAGTGCGACAGCTGCGGCAGCACCAGCGGCTGCTCGTAGCCGGCCGCACGCCGGTCAGCGCACCGAGTACTCGATCGTCACGACAACCCTGACGACCTTGTCGATCGTGCCCTTGTCGTACACCCCGCCGTAGGCGTCGGCGCCGTCGCTCCCGCCGGTCGCGGGCAGGATCGAGAAGGCGCCCTGCGACGCCGACTTGAGCGGCCCAACCTCGACCCCCCCGTTG
>JBILLP010000396.1:0-3907 GCA_044376025.1 Bradymonadia bacterium | reverse complement strand
GGCATGGCCGCCGTGCTCCGCGAGCTCGGCTAGGCTGCGTCGCTCACCGGCCGGGCGCCCAGTCGACCGAGAGCGCCAGCGAGACCGGGGAGAGCACCTCGCCGGGCGCCTCGTCACCCGGCACGATGTAGCGCCAGACCGGCGTGCGGAGCGTCGCGCCCACGCCCACCCGGTCGTTGCGCCACTGCACCGACGCGCCGACCCGCGCCTCCGCGAGCCCGGTCATGCCGTCCTCGCGCACCTCGCCGTCCCAGCGCTCGGGGCCCTCCCAGGCGCCCTCCGCGAGGCCCGAGACCAGCCAGCCAGGCCGCGCCTTGTACCCGACCGATACGCCGCCCAGCGCGCGCCCGCCCGGCTCAAAGCCGCGCCGGTTCGCGTAGAGGGGCTGCGTCAGCGTCGCGTAGCCGGTGACCTGCGTCGACCGGCCACCGCGCGTCGCGGCGACCCCGAACGACGGCGCCACGACCCCGGTGCCGAGCTGGATATGCTGGTGCCGCTTGCCGGCGTCGCCGAGCTCGAAGGGGTTGGGCTCGGTCGCGCCGAGCGGCAGCGTCGCGCCGAGCCGGAGCGACCACCACCAGCCGGAGGCCCGGAGCGTGCGCCGCAGGGACAGGCCGCCGTCGGCGAGGCCCGCGACCGTCTCATCGCGGTGGTGCGTGCCTGCGTCGACCGGCGTGTAGTCGGTGCCGTCGGCGAGTGCGTACGAGACGCGCGACACGACCGCCCTGAACGGCAGGTCTCCCTCGACCGCCCAGCCATCGCCAAAGCCGTACTCCGCGTGCAGGTTCAGCTCGGTCGGCACCAGCAGCACCCGGTGCTCGTGCAGCGGCTGCACCGGCGTCTCGTCGCACTGCGTGACGTCGGCGCACCCCGCGTCGTGGGTCACGTAGAGCGGCATCGTCTGCACAGACGCGCCAAGCACCCACGCGCCGTCGGCGAGGGTCCCGACGCCGCGCGTCGTCTGCGGGAGCGTCGGGTTGCCACAGGCCGCGCAGGCCGACGCCGGCCGCGCCCACCCCAGCGTCGCGGCCGCGAGGGCCAGCAGGGCGGCGGCGGCGCGGAGCGCGACCCCGGAGCGCCTCACGGCGCGACCGGCGCGATGAGACCATCGAGCGCCTGTTCGAAGGTCGTCGGCTCGAAGCCTCGAATCTCCCCGCGACGCACGCCGTCGGGACCGAGCACCACCAGGTAGGGCAGGCTCGGCACATCGGCCAGGAAGCGCTCGACCCAGGGGCCCTCCCAGTCGTCGAGCCGCACGCGGCGCACCGAGAGCTCCGCACCTGCGTTCACGCGGCGACGCAGCGACAACTCGACGTTCTGGCAGGCGGCGCACCAGGCGGCGGTGAAATCGACGATGGTCACCCTGCCCGGCACCGCGAGCTCTGACAGGTCGGCCACCGGCTTCGCCGTGTCGACGTCGACGACATCGGCCGTCGCAACGAGGTCGGGAAGCGGCTCGAAGGTGAGGTCGGGGTGGCAGATCAGGCACTGCGACTCGGGCCGATCGTGGGGCGGGCACCAGTCGCGCACCGCCTTGAACTTGCCGACGAGCTCCGGGTTGCACCGGGTGCAGACCTCTGCCGGCACGTCGTGCTCGCAGAACTGCGCGCCAGGGCCCGCAACCGACGAGAGGTGGCTGCGCACGCCGTGCGAGGCGCCTGCGGCACAGCCGGTGCCGAGGGTCACGAGCAGCGCGAGGGTCGGGCGCAACAGGTCGAGGCGGAGCGCAGCTCGGGGCATCGGGGACCGGGGGTGTGGGGAGCCGCGGCGTAGGGAGCCGCTCACCCGGCCCTGGGGCCCGTCACGATAAGGGGCGCGTGCGGCGGGCCGCAAGGGGCCGCGGGCCGGGCGCGGCGTGGGCCCGGAGCGTGGGCGCGGCGTCGGCCAGCGCACCGAACGATTGATTCGCAACCACGGTTGTGCGACACTCCGCCGTCGCCATTCGGTACCCGGGAGTCTCCCCATGAAGTCGCTTCGAGCCGCCCTCTGCGTCGCGTCGGTGATCTGCTGGGGAGTCCCTGCCCGGGCGCAGGCCAGTGGAAGCACCGCGCTGGCAGAGGCTGTGCGGGCGGCAGAGGCAAGGACCGCGGAGTGCGATGCGGCCGACAAGGCGACCACGATGGCCGGGCGGGTGTGCCAAGACGCCGCGACGCTCTGGCTCGCGGCCGCCGAGCAGGGCCGGGTGCTCGCGCAGGCATCGAACGGGGAGGTGCGCCAGCGGCTCGTCGACGACGCCGCCGCTGCGCGCTACAACGCCGCCGCCCTCCTCATGGACATCCGCGCATGCGACGAGGCGCTGCCGCTGCTCGGCACGCTGGCAGCCGCGCCCGAGGTCCAGGGCAACGCCACGCTGCGCGACCGCGTCGCGCGGAACCTCGCCGCCGCACAGTCCTGCATGGAGGAGCGGCAGGTGGTGTCGCGGCGGCCAGAGCCCGCCCCCCGGACCGACGCGCCGACGACGACCAGCGTCGACGTGGCCGCGCCCGGCGGCGACACCCAAGCCCCTTCTGTCGCCCGGCGTGCCAACTGGCTGCCGTGGACGGTCGCTGGCGTCGGTGGTGCCGTGCTTGCCGGCGCCGTCGGCTGGGATGCCGCGCTCGCAACCGACCGGGACACCGAGTCCAAGGGCGGCTCCGCCTGTGAGACAGACGGCTCTTCGCGGGGCTGCACCGACTACCTCGACGCCCGCACCTCGATCGAGGACGCCAAGACCCCGATCACCGTCATGTACGTCGGCGGACTCCTCTTCGCCGCCGGCGGCGTCACCTGGGCGCTCCTCCGCGACGACGACGGCAGCGAGGTCTCGCTCTCGCCGCTGCTCGGTCCCGGTGAGGTCGGACTGACCGGCCGCGTCTCCTGGTGAGGTCGCGCCGATGAGTGAACCGCAGGGTCCCGGCCCCGGCGTCCGCACCGGCGAGCTGCCCGCGGGCGCCCTCGTCGGCGACCGGTACGAGATCCTCCAGCCGCTCGGAGAAGGCGGCTTCGCGTCGGTCTACAAGGCCCGCGACCGCCGCACCAAGACCGAGGTCGCCGTCAAGGTGCTCCACCCCCACATGGCGCGCGCCCGCGACTTCGCCCGGCGGTTCGAGCGCGAGGTCGAGATCGCCTCGCGCCTGCGGCACCCGAACACGATCCGCGTCTTCGACACCGGCACCACCAGCGACGGCGCCTCGTACCTCGTCATGGAGTTCGTCAAGGGCCGGCCCCTCGACGAGGTGCTCGCCGGTCAGGGCGTGCTGCCCCCTGACCGCGTGCGCCACATCGTCACGCAGGTCCTCCGCAGCCTCCGCGAGGCCCACGAGCTCGGCGTCGTCCACCGTGACATCAAGCCCGGCAACATCTTCTTGTCGAACGTCGACGGCGACCCCGACTTCGTGAAGGTGCTCGACTTCGGCATCGCCAAGTCACTCGACGAGGGCCACGAGCAGTCGATGACCGCCACCGGCGCCGTCATCGGCACCGTCTCCTACATGGCGCCCGAGCGGCTCTCGGAGTTCCGCTCCGCCCCTGCCGCCGACCTCTTCTCGGTCGGCATCATGATGATCGAGCTGCTCGAGGGGCGCGTGCCGATCGCCGGCGCCACCGCACCCGCGACCATGGTCGAGCTGCTGGCCCTCGACCGGCCGGTTCCCATGGCGGAGTCCACCCGGCACGGGCCGCTCGGCGCCGTCATCGCCCGTGCCGTGGAGAAGCGCGAGGCCAACCGCCTTGCGACCGCCACCGAGATGCTCTCCGCGATGTCCGGGACGGCCCCCATGCCGGCGCCCCGCCACACCGGCGGGGTGCCGACCGCTGCCCCTCACACGCCACCGGCAACGGAGACCCACGCCCCACCCCGCCCCGCGAGGACGCCGAGCGAGGAGACCCGCCTCGCGCTCGTCGAGGCAGGCCTCGACCGGGCCCCAGG
>JBILLP010000395.1:0-3913 GCA_044376025.1 Bradymonadia bacterium | reverse complement strand
GAGGTGCGCGCGACCTGGCGGCCCACGCTGCGGTGGCGTGCCCGGCTGGGCTACGGGTTCGAGCGCAACGACACGTCGAACTACACACGCGAGATGACCGGCCGTGACGCGGACCTCGACTTCTCGACGCGGCTGATCCGGGACTACGAGGACTACCGCACACACACGGTCGAGGCGGGCCTGCTGTTCAAGGCAGGGGCCGGGGTTGTGGTCGAGCTGTCGGCCGACGCGATGGTCCGCCCGTATGACACCTACCAGGCCCGGTCGCGCGACAACGTCTGGCTCGATGAGACGCGTCTCGACCGGGGCTGGAGCGTCGGTGTTTCGCCGGCGTGGACCTTCGCGGAGGCCTGGTGGGGGTCGTGGTCGGTCTTCGCCGAGGCGCGGCACCAGTCGCACGGGTCGAATATGAAGAGGGAGACGTCGTTTGCGACGAACTACGACGTGACGCGCGCGTTCGCGGGGCTGCGGTTCGAGCGGTGAGGGCGAGCCGGCGTCGAAGAGGTCGGGGTCCCTAGACATCGCCCGGGGGACCGGCTACACGCGCGCCGGTCAAATTTCGGGGTGGTGCCACCATCCCGGTCCGGCTGCCCAACCCTTTGCCCTCTCGGGACCCCATGAGCGAGACCTTCATCCAGGACACCACCAAGCTCCGCAACATCGGCATCTCTGCCCACATCGACTCGGGCAAGACGACGCTGACGGAGCGCATCCTCTTCTACACCGGCAAGATCCACCGCATCGAGGAGGTGCGCGGCAAGTCGGGTGTCGGCGCGAAGATGGACTCGATGGAGCTCGAGCGCGAGAAGGGGATCACGATCCAGTCGGCGGCGACCTACGTCAACTGGGACCTCAACGACGAGCACTTCGCGATCAACATCATCGACACCCCGGGGCACGTCGACTTCACGATCGAGGTCGAGCGGGCGCTGCGCGTGCTCGACGGCGCGATCCTCGTGCTCTGCGGCGTCGCGGGCGTGCAGTCGCAGTCGATCACGGTCGACCGGCAGATGCGCCGCTACAACGTGCCGCGCCTCGCCTTCATCAACAAGCTCGACCGCGCCGGCGCCAACCCCTACCGCGTCTCGCAGATGCTGCGTGAGAAGCTGCAGCACAACGCCGTGATGATGCAGATCCCGATCGGTGAGGAGGACCGCTTCAAGGGCACGGTCGACCTGCTGACCCGCAAGGCGTGGTTCTTCGAAGGCCCCAACGGCGAGGACATCCGCATCGAGGACTGCCCCGCCGACCTCGAGGAGGAGATGGAGAAGTACCGCGGCATCCTCATGGAGGCGCTCGCGGACTTCAACGACGACATCGCGGAGAAGTTCCTCGGCGGCGAGGAGATCACGGCGGAGGAGTGCCACCCGGTGGTCCGCAAGGCCACGATCGAGCGCCGCATCACCCCGGTGTTCATGGGCTCCGCCTACAAGAACAAGGGCGTGCAGGCGCTGCTCGACGCGGTCATCCGCTACCTGCCGAGCCCGCACGACCGCCAGTACGAGGCCCACGACCAGCGCAAGGCCGAGGAGAAGATCGCGCTGAAGTCGGAGCCGAACCACCCGCTCGTCATGCTTGCGTTCAAGCTCGAGGATGGCCGGTACGGTCAGCTCACCTACTGCCGCATCTACCAGGGCAAGCTCGAGAAGGGCGACACGATTTACAACCAGTCGAACAAGCAGAAGGCCAAGGTCGGTCGACTCGTGCGCATGCACTCGAGCGAGATGCACGACATCGACAGCTCGGAGGCCGGCGACATCGTCGCGCTCTTCGGCATCGACTGCTCGTCGGGCGACACCTTCACCGACGGCGACGTCGACTTCACCATGACCTCGATGTTCGTGCCCGACGTGGTCATCACGCTCGCGGTCGAGCCGATCAAGAAGGAGGGCCTCAACAACTTCTCGAAGGCGCTCAACCGCTTCTCGAAGGAGGACCCGACCTTCCGCGTCTCGCGCGACGAGGAGTCGGGCCAGACGATCATCGGCGGCATGGGTGAGCTGCACCTCGAGGTCTACCTCGAGCGCATCAAGCGTGAGTACGGCGTCGAGGTTCAGGCAGGCGCGCCGCAGGTCGCCTACCGCGAGACGCTCACGCGGCGGTCGGAGTTCGAGTACACCCACAAGAAGCAGACGGGTGGTTCGGGCCAGTTCGCGCGCGTCCTCGGCTTCATCGAGCCGTCGGACCCGGGTGAGAACTACCAGTTCATCAACAACGTCGTCGGTGGCGCCATCCCCAAGGAGTACCACGCCTCGTGCGACAAGGGCTTCCAGGAGGCGGCGGACAAGGGCTCGCTGATCGGCTTCCCGATCGTCAACGTGCGCGCCGGCATCACCGACGGTCTGTCGCACGCGGTCGACTCGTCAGACATCGCCTTCCGCATCGCGGCGCGTACGGGCTTTCGCCAGGCCTACGAGAAGGCCGGCCCGGTCGTGCTCGAGCCGATCATGAAGGTCGTCGTCGAGTCGCCCGAGGAGTTCGCCGGCACCGTGCTCGGCGGTCTCAACAAGCGCCGCGGCGTCATCATCGGCAGCACGCCGATGGAGGGCCTCGTGCAGATCGAGTCCGAGGTGCCGCTGTCGGAGATGTTCGGCTACTCGAACGACCTCCGCTCCTCGACGCAGGGCAAGGCGGAGTTCACGATGGAGTTCTCGAAGTACTCTCCCGTGCCCCGCAACGTGCAGGAAGAGCTCATCAAGAAGTACGCCGACCGCCGCGCCCGCGATTGATCTGGCGCGTGGTCACGCCGGTGGCATCAGCCATCGGCGCGTCGCGGCAGAGGCCGCGACCATGACCACCACGAAGAGCGCCGCCCCGGGCACGGTCACCGACGAGATGATCGCCGGCCCGGGGCAGTAGCCTGCGATGCCCCAGCCGAGCCCGAACAGCGCCGCCCCTGCCACAAGCCGGGCGTCGATGTCGGTCCGGGTGGGCACGTGCCACGCGGCGTCCTCGAGCGGCGCCCGCATGCGGCGCTTGAGCACGTAGGCGAGAGAGTGCACTCCCAGCGCCGCGCCCATGACCAGCGCCAGCGACGGGTCCCAGTCTCCGCCCACGTCAAGGAAGCCGATCACCTTCGACGGATCGGTCATGCCCGAAAGCCCGAGGCCGGCCCCGAAGATCAGCCCCGATACCAGCGCCGCGACAAGCTCCCGTCGGTTCATGTCACGACCCCCCGAGCAGGCGCATGACCGTGGCGCTGAGCGCCCCAGTCGCCATGAAGGTCAGGGTCGCCACGAGCGAGCGGATCGAACCGCGGCTGAGCCCGCAGACGCCGTGCCCGCTCGTGCAGCCGGCCCCGAGCGTCACGCCCACGCCGACGAGCGCGCCCGAGACCGCCAGCAGCGGCAGGCTCGCCGGCGAGTCGCCCGGGTGCGCACCGAGCCCCGCCGCGGCGATCGCGCCGCCCGCCAGCAGGCCCACCACAAAGAGCACCCTCCAGAGCCGGTCGCCTGCGACGGCGCTGACCAGGCCCGTGGCGATGCCGCTGATGCCTGCCACGCGCCCGGTGACGAGCAGGAGCACCGAGGCGGCGAGCCCGATCAGGGCGCCCCCGGCGAGGGGTGAGGCGAAGTCGAGGTTGGCCATGCAGCGTTCTGGGCGGTGGAGCGAGGGTCAGGGTGCGACAGATCCCCTGCAACGTGCGTGCCCAGAGGGTGCGACCTCGCGCGCGGCGTCGCAACCCCCGGCGCAGACTTGCGTCGCAGCGGAGAACGAGGCAGCCATAGGGGCAACGGGCGATGGTGGAGGTGAGGCGATGCTGTTCGAATCGGAGATTCGTGTCGGCGTGGTGGCGGTGCTCGACCCGTCGCTGCTCGAGGAAGATCCCTCCGTGCTGAGGCCGGCCTCGGCGGTCGATCGCGCCGGACCCTTCGTCTGCATCGAGGTGTCGGTGGGCGTGTCGGCGTGGATG
>JBILLP010000394.1:0-3920 GCA_044376025.1 Bradymonadia bacterium | reverse complement strand
AGAAGGTGTGCGGAAAGTAGAGGAAGATCGGGTAGCCGTAGCCCCGGGCGAAGTCCGGGGCCCAGCGCGGCGGAAAGCCCTGGTCGGCAAGCGCCGCCGCATACTGGGCGCCGCGCACGTATTCGAACATCAGGTCGTGGCCCTGCCAGAGCCCCGGCGCCGCCAGCGGCGCGAGCGCCGCCACGAGCGCCAGCGCCGCGAGCATCGACCAGCGGCGCCCAGGGCTGCCCGGCTCAGCCCACCAGCGCGGCATCGATCGCCCGGCCGAACCTGAAGCGCTGGTCGAGGCGCGTGTCCGGGATCCCGGCGGCGCGTGCGAGCGTCCGGCCCGCCGCGACGAGCGACTCCGACACCGAGATGTCGCCGCCGGTGGCCAGTCCCTGCCCTGAACGCCGGTCGATCGGCAGCGCCCCGATCCCCTCGTCGCCTTCGCCAATGCCGCCGATGACGCTGGGCGCGACACCCGGCCCCGACAGCATCATCACATGGTGGGTCGCGTTGTGATCCCTCCCCGAGGCGTCTCCGTAGAGCGTGCGGCCAAAGACGTTCAGGTTGGCGAAGGTCACCCTGTCGACCAGCGGGTCGGCGCCGGCGTGGAGCCGTGCGTCGAGGTCGGCGATCAACGCGACGCCCTGCTGCGTCTGGTCTGCCTCGTAGATGAGCTGGTCGTCGCCGTGGTTGTCGCCGCCAAAGGGGATGCGGATCACCACGACCGGCGCGATCTGGAACCTGAAGAGCGCCAGCGCCACCGCGAACTGGTCGGACACGCCGTCGGCCTCGGGACTGCCGGGTTCGGCGAGGCCGGCAAACCCCTCTGCGAGCGCCTCGCCGGCCGCGGTCGCCTGCTCGCGGCTCGTGAGGTAGCGGTCGATGAACTGGCGCTGCGCCGGTCCGAAGCCGGGCTGCCGGTAGAGGCGGTTGAGGGTCTGGTCGCGCAGCGTCGCCAGGCGGTCGAGCGAGAGCCCGTCGCCACCCTCGTCACGGCCCGAGTAGAGCGCGGCGACCTGCTGTGGCGTGGTCAGCGGCAGCGAGACCCCGCGCGAGGTGAGCTGTGCGCCCGCCAGCGAGATCGGAGCGCCCGTGAGTGTGCCGAGTGACGGCGCAAGCTCCTGCGCGAGCATCGACGGCAGCTCCTCATCGTCGCTCAGCCCCTGGCCGGTGAGGGCGCCGCGCAGCGTGAGCACGTCTGACATCTCGGAGTGCGCGACCGCAAACGTCGCATGGTGGATGAAGGCCGTGCGACGCAGCATCCGCGCCATCGAGGGATCGGCCCAGGGCGCCGCGCAGGCGACGACACGCGCGCCGAGCTCCACCTCGGACACCGCGAGCACCGGGTTGTTGAAAACGCCCTCGACGTAGGACCCCGGGGCGTTGACGTTGAACGGGTCGCCCGCGTCGGACACCGTCAGCAGCACGAACGTCGGTCGCGTCACGCCGGGCTCTGCGGCCGCCCGGGCCGGGTCGAGCAGAAAGGCGGGTGGCAGCCCCGTCGCGGCCGCGGCCAGGCCGATGCGGCGCAAGAACTCACGCCGGCTCGGCGATGTTGGAATCCGAATCACAGCCCCACCCCCACGACATCGGGTGACTGACAGGCGAGCACAAAGACCGAACGCAGCGCCGTCTCGGGCGAGGCACCCTGCTCGCGCGCGTCGGAGTAGTGCTCGATCATCGCCGTCACCGCCGCGAGGTGGCGCGGGTGCGAGTCGGGCAGCCCCATCAGCTCCGACACGATCCTCGGGATCGCAAACGCCGCGTCGGTCGACGAGAACCGGGCGCCCGGCGACGCGGAGATGACACGCGGGAGCAGGCTGACCCCGCGGCAGAGCGACTCGACGACCGACAGGTGGAATGGATTCGGCTCGACGGCGATCGCCGGGTCGAGCTTGCCCCGCTCCACCGTGTCGGCCGGGATCAGGCCGGCGGCCAGCGCTGTCTGCGACTCCGCACAGACGTCGGACTGCAGCCGCTGGTCGAGCACCTCGCAGAGCGTGTCGCGCCGGGCGATGATCGTGGCGAAGCGCCTCGACCTGAACTGCTCGGAGAAGGCGCGTCCGGTGGTCAGCGGAGACGTCAGCACGTCGACGACCAGGTCGCGGAACCTCCACCCGCCGCTTCGGAACGCATCGGCGATGGCGACGAACGTGGGGTCGGACTCGTCACACCGGGTGCCGTTCGCCCAGGTGCACACATGCTGGGTCATGCCGATGGCGAAGCGCGGGTGATCGACCAGCGCCTGCGACAGGCCGGTCAGCCCCGGCGCCGCGCCGGTGGCTCCGACGAAGGCGAAGGCTGGTTCGGGCCCGACCTCATCGACCTCGCGCACGAACTGCCGGGTGTCGAGCACACTCGAGAAGTAGAGGCGCATCGGGTCGAGCAGCCGATGGCAGGACTGGCAGTCGGTGCCCTCCGCGGCGTGCGCGGGGTCGAGCCCGTTCGTGCTCATCGCCGGCGTCGGGTCCCCGATTGCGAAGGTGGCACTGAGCGCGCCGATCAGCGTCTCGTTGAGGGTGACCCGGTAGTCGTTGTCGCGGTTGGTCGGCCAGGTCGCGCGAAAGGCCATCGACGAGAAGAGCCCGGGCCGCACGACCCGCAGCTTGACGCTCGGCGCCCGGCGGAGCCCCTCGACATCGTAGAAGGGGATCTCGCGCTCGCCCTCGACGAATTCGACCGTGCGCCAGTCGCTGCGCGCCGACTCCGGCGCGATCGGCTCCGACCGGAGCGGCTGTGTCCCGCCGTCGGCGCAGGCCTGCGTGCCGAACAGCATCGGCAGCAGCTGCCGCTCGAGCACCAGCCAGCCGCCGTTCGCGGGCACCCTGCTCGGCGGGCAGCCGAGCGAGAAGGTCCAGGTCCGGGTGGCCGCCATCTCGCGCGGGTCGATGCCCGACGGGTCCCCGTCGAGCACCAGGTGCGTCGAGTTGAGCTCCGAGGGGCGGGAGTCGAAGTAGGCGGCGAGCACCAGCTCCGCCGTGGTCATCACCTGCCCGGGGTTGCTGACCAGCCGCGTCATCGGCTCGTCGCGCCCCACGACATTCCAGATCGTCCGCTCGACCGACTCCGCTGACGTCGCGGCGAGCGAGAACCCGAAGCGCTGCTCCGCGTCGAGCAGCGAGCGCGGGTCGCGCGGCTCGCCGAGCCTGAAGGCCGTCTTGAGCATCGACGTCGCGACCTGCTCGAAGTTGTCGCCGGCGACCCACCGCTGCGCCAGCTCGCGCAGCCCGCCCGGGGTCGCGCGCGCGATGGCGAGGTCCTCGTCGGTGACGGCAGCACCCACCAGCAGCGCCTTGACCTTCGCCACGGCCGACTCGACCGACTGGGGCTCGAACTCCGCAGAGAGGTCGCCGTCACGGTCGGGGTCGGCGCCCTCTGCCACGAATCGCACCCAGGACTCGAGGCAGTCGACCTCTGCGGCGCTGAGGCGCGCGCCGGTCGGGGGCATCGGCGCGCCGCACGCGAGCTCGTCGTTGTAGCGCCCGGGGTCGACAACACGCAGGAGCTGGCTTGCCTGCCAGTCGCGCGCGTCGATCAGCCGGCTGTCGCAGCCCGGCCGGGCAGAGGGCGCGTTGATGAGCCGCTCTGCGAAGCCCGGGGCCACAAGCTCGGGGGTCGAGCGGTTCAGGTCTCCGTGGCAGCCGGAGCTGGTGCAGCCGTGCGTCGCGAACAGCGCCGCGATGTCGCAGCCAGCGAAGTCGCCATCGCCGCCGGTGTCGCGCGCCGGCAGGGTGTCGACACCGTCGTCGACGTCGCCGGCGCCCTGCTCGCCCTGCGGCCGGCCGGTGTCGATCGCGATACCGCCCTCGTCGCGGCCACCGCCGCCACAGGCGGCGGCGAGGGCGGCAAGCAGCAGGGCCGCTGCCGGTCGTGTGGGCGCCTCGACGCGCTTGCTCAGGACCGGCTGCCGCATCGAGTCTGGCTACCACGGC
>JBILLP010000392.1:0-3931 GCA_044376025.1 Bradymonadia bacterium | reverse complement strand
CGGCGACGTGGTCACCTGGGGTCCGTGGAGGGACCAGAGCGCGCTCCGGCCGCTCGAGTACCAGCTCGTGGCGGAGCGGGTGGGCGAGCGCTCGATCACCTACACGCTTTCGGCCCGCAACAAGAACGGCGAGGGCGATTTCCTGCCGCTGATCGAGGGCACCGCGCGTCGTCCGGGCGCCGGCCAGCCTGGGTCGGGCACGCTCAAGCTGCTGTTCGACAACCAGTCTGTGCTCGAGCCGGCCAAGCGCGAGCAGGGCACCATCGACATCGCCTACGACCTTGAGGGCGAGCCGAAGACGAACCACATGGAGTTCATCGACTTCGTCAACGAGCAGGGCGAGGGCCCGCTCGACGCGGAGTATGACTACGCGCTGTCAGCCGATGGCGCAGGCCGGTTCGACTTCTTGACCGCGGCCGACGTCGACCGCGACGCTGCGAGCCTGCCCGAGAGCCTGCACATCGTCAGCCGGTGGAACAGCACCGGCGCGGGCCAGAGCGACGTGGCGGCGTGGGGCGGCTCGCTCGACGGCGCCACCTGGGCCGCCGCGCAGTGCTGGGACACCGCCTTCTTGACGACCTACAACCGCTACCGGAGCGAGGGCGGAAGCGTGCCGGTCGACCTCGATGAGGGCGATGCCGCGACCTGCCCCTTCGAGCCCGAGACGGTCACCCCGGTGCTCTGAGCCCCGTCAGTCGGTGACGTCGTAGATGTCGGGCCAGTCGGCGGCGCGCGAGGTGGCGGCGCCGATCAGCGGGACCATTGACCACCAGCCACCGAACGACAGCCCTGCGAAGCCCTCGACGCCGACGCTCCCACCCGACACGAGGCCTCGCCCACCGAGCTCGATCGCGAGCTGCTCGAAGCCCGGCACATGCAGCCTGACGCCGGCATCGGCACCAAGCGCCTGGCGTTCTCCCCCGGTGTTCGTGGCGGCGACCCCGAAGAGGCCGCGCGCGGTCAGGTCCAGCCATTGCAGGTGCTCGAAGGGTGCGCCGATCCAGCCGTACGAGAAGAGCGCATACCTGAGGTTTCGGACCTCGTCGGGCGCGTCGCCGTAGCGAAGCCCCGACTGGTAGCCGCCGAGCGTGAGCGCCATCGTGTGGCGGGTAGCCCGGAGCTCGAGCGCCAGCTCCGCGCCGGTGAGTGACTGCCCATCGACAAGCCATGCGCCCGCGTGCGGTGCGAGGCGAAAGTAGGAGCGCGGCGGCGGCGCGGGTTCGTCGGCCTTGGCGAGGTGCACGCGCGTCTCACGGGTCGGCAGCCGCTGCTGGGCCGCGGCGGGTGCGGCGCCAAGCAGCAGGAGCAGCGGGGCAGCGAGCCTCATGCCACAGGCTCGGCGAGGCGGTCACGCCGCCGCAGCGAGCGGTCGAGCGCCATGACGATGAAGGGGATGACCGCCGCGATCGCCAGCGCGACCATCGCAACATGCTCGATGCCGATCAGCTCGTGGTGCGCTCCCTCGAGCAGCACACTCGAGGCGGTGAGCGAGCCGATCGACGATCCGACATGCTGGATCGCCGACTGTGCCGACTGGAAGCGCGCCCGCTCGGGGGCGCTCGGCACCCTGCTCGACAGGGTGTTCAGCGAGATCATCCTGAACGAGCTGGCGACCATGAAGAGCGGGAACAGCGCCATCGGCGGGATCGCCGCCATGGGGTGGATGAAGCCGAGATAGACAATGATGGCGTAGAGAGCGGTGCCGAACCAGGTGACGATCGGCGCGCCGAAGCGGTCGACCCAGCGACCGACGAGCTGGAGCGTCACGAAGCTTGCGACGCCCCCGATCAGGTAGAGCCGGTCGAGCGAGGCACGCGGGTAGCCGAGGTTGAACTGCACAAACGACGAGATGTTGGGGATCAGCGCGAAGTTGCCGAGCAGCACCAGGAAGGAGCCCGTCAGCGAGATGCGCGCCTCGGGTCGCCTGACGATGTCGAGGATCGAGGACTGCGGCTGTCCCCGGTGGACAAAGTGGGCGGTCATGGGGGGCATCTTGATCAGCGCGACGGTGGTCACGACCGCGCCGAGCGCCGCGACGGCAAAGAAGGGGGTGCGCCAGCCGCCCCAGCTCGACAGCCAGAGGCTGGCCGGCACGCCGAGCACCGAGGCCACGGCGAAGGCGCTCATGGCGCGCCCGAGGGCCCGACCGCGCTTCTCGAAGGGGATCACGTCGGCGATGGCGGAGATCGCCAGCGCGGTCGCGGGGCCACCGAAGGCGCCGGCGACGATGCGGGCGGCGATGAGCGACTTCAGCCCGACCGCGAAGCCACCGGCGATGGTGCCCAGGACAAGCCCCGCCATGGCGACCGCAAGCGCCTTTCGCCGGTCGAAGCGGTCGAGGAAGGTCGAGCCCGCGATGCCCGCGACCGCGCCGGCGATCGCGTAACTGGCGGCGAGCCGGCCGAGGTGTGACGTCGGGATGCCGAGCTCGGTCGCAAAGTCGGGCCCGAGCGGCATCACCATCATGAAATCGAGGATGTTCACGAACTGGATCGCGCCCACCACCGCGATGATGCTCGACTCCTGCGGGGTGAAGGAGGCGGCGGAGGTCTCTGCGGGGCGTGACATCGGGGCTCGTCGCGAGGGACGCCGAGCATGTCACAGTTCGCGCGTGGGCGCGAGCGGTTGTGGGGTGCCGTGGGGGCGAACGCCGGCTAGCGGCGGGGGCCGATCAGCCAGGTCGCCTGGGCGGTCGCCACAACGTCACCGGCGGCGTCGCGCACATCGACCGTGAGCGTGTGCTCGGCGCGTGCAGCGGTCGAGGGGATGTGCGCGTGGCACTCCGCGTACAGGGTACCGCGGGCCTTCTTCTTGTACTCGATCGCGAGCTTCGAGAGGATCCCGCGGGCATCTTCGGGGATGCCGTACATCATCGCAACGCCGCTGCTCACCTCTGCGAGGTTCATCAGCGCGATCGCGTGGATGGAGTTGAGGTGGTTTCGCACGGCCTTGCGGTCACGCAGGCGGACCTTGGCGTACCCGTGCCGCAGCTCGACGACCTCTGCACCGACCGAGCCGGTGTAGGGGGCCGCGCGGCCGAGCAGCAGCGAGAAGGCCTTCTTTCCGCCCGGCAGCCGGCTGAGCGTGTCCCAGGCGGCGCGAAAGCCGGAGCTCGAGGTGAAGTCGAGGTTCTTGAGGGCGGGCAGGGCCATGGCGGAGCTCCGGTGGATGCGTGGCTCAGAGGTCGAGGACGCGCGCCGCCTCATCGACGACGTCGTTGAGACAGCCCTCGTCGAAGGGCGAGATCAGGCCGGCGGACCGCGCCAGGGACTGGAAGGGCAGCGACCCGCCGCGCTCGCAGAGGGTGACGTAGTCGGCGAGCGCCTTGCCGTAGTCGGCCTTGCTGCGGACCCAGAACTGCAGCGCGCAGACCTGCGCGAGCGTGTAGTCGATGTAGTAGAAGGGGGCGAGGTAGATGTGGCGCTGGTTCTGCCAGAGCCCGCCCTTGCGCGTGTACCCGATGTCGCCGTGGTCGCGCCACGGCAGGTAGGTCTTCTCCATCTCGCGCCACATGGCGTGGCGCTCCGCGGGCGTGGCGTCGGGGCTGGCGTAGACCAGGTGCTGAAAATGGTCGACGGCGACGCCGTAGGGCAGAAAGAGGATCGACTCGATCAGGTGGACGCGGTCGAAGCGGGCCGCGTCGTCGCCGAAGAACTTGTCGATGTAGGGCATGCAGAGGAACTCGAGGCTCATCGAGTGGATCTCCGCGCCGTCGCTCGTCGGCCAGTGGTAGTCGATCACCGGCTGGTTGCGGCTCTGCCAGGCCTGGAAGGCGTGGCCCATCTCGTGGGTGAAGACCTCGGAGTCGTGCTTGGTGCCGGTGAAGTTGGCGAAGATGAAGGGCACGCCCCACACCGGCAGCCCGGTGCAGAATCCGCCGGGCGACTTGCCGTCGCGGGTATCGAGGTCGAGCAGCTCGCGGTCGTTCATC
>JBILLP010000393.1:0-3931 GCA_044376025.1 Bradymonadia bacterium | reverse complement strand
TACTTCTGGAGGGGCTACATCCGGGGCCACTACAGCATGCTCTGCTGCCCGGAGCACCTCAAGGCGGAGAATTTCGGCTACATCCGGAGCCGCGTCTCGCGCATCCGCCTGTCGATCCAGACGCTCGAGGAGCTCCTGCAGCGCGAGCTGCCGGAGTCGGTCACCCACTTCGTGCTGCTCGACCACCAGGACTGGATGGCGCAGCACCAGCCCGCGGCGTTGGCCCAGGAGTGGCGGGCGATCCTGCGCACCGGCGTCAGGGGCGCGACCGTGCTCGCCCGCAGCGCGAGCCACACACGCAGCCACCTGCCGAAGATGGCGCACGCGCGTGTGGCCTGGGACGACGAGCTCGCCGAGCGGCTCCACGAGCGCGACCGGGTGGGCACCTACGCCAGCTTCCACGTCGGCACGCTCAAGGGCCCGGCGGAGCCGTGACGTCAGCGGTCTCGTTCGAGGTCGCTGCCGTCGAGACCCTCGAGCAGTGGCCCGCCCCGCTTCGCACCTACGTCGCGGCGCTGATGGCGCATGGCACCGACGCCTTTGCCGACAACCTCGGCTGCCGCGCCGGCATCGTGCGGACCTCGCTCGGCGGCTGGCCCTTCATGCGCGTCGAGGCGGGTCCCGAGGCGCTGTCGTGGACGACCTCGCTGACCTCGCAGTACCTGCGGCATGGCGGGCAGCAGCTCGACCGCATCGAGGACCCGCACGCGCGCCGCCTCGCCGCCGCCGCGATCCGGACGCTGCTGTCGGTCAGCCGGCTCGCGCGCCTCGACGATGTGGTGCAGTGGAGCAGCCTGGCGCTGTCGACCAACCTGCATCCGGCGAGGACGCCCGAGGTCGTCGACGAGGTCACCGGGGCGCTGTCGAGCTTCTACCCCGACCACGCGATCGTGCTGCGCAACCTCGACGCCGTGGCGACGGCGCCGCTGATGGCAGCCGCGGTCGAGCGCGGCTACCAGCTCGTGCCGAGCCGAGTGGTGCACTGTTACGATGGGGGCGAGGGCGCCTTCTTGCGCCGCAGCACCCTGCGACGCGACCTCCGGACGCTGCTGCCGCGAGAGGGATATCGCTTCGCGGAGCGCGGTGAGCTGGGACCGAGCGACGTGCAGCGGCTGCTCGACCTCTATCACGCGGTCTACATCACGCGGCACCCGGGCTGGAATCCCCGATACCGCCCGCGCTTCATCGCGTCGGCGCTCGCGGAGGGGTGGTGCGAGGTGATGGCGCTGCGTGGCCCGGGCGGGACGATCGACGCGACCGCCCTTGTGTTCAGGCTCGGCAACGAGGTGTGTGTGCCGCTGGTGGGCCACGACATCACGCGACCCGCGCGCGACGGGCTCTATCGCCACCTCGTCGCCGAGCTGCTGCGGCGCGTCGCCGAGCAGAGGCTTCGCCTGAACTACAGCTCGGGCGCCGACGAGTTCAAGCGTCGACGAGGTGGCGTGCCCCACCTCGAGTTCCACGCCATCTACACACGCCACCTCTCGACGACGCGCCGGTCGCTCTACCGATCGCTCTTCGAGGCCATCGAGCAGGTCGGCAGGCCGCACCTCGACCGGCTCGTGCGGACGCCCGACGGTCAGCCCGGGCGCGACGACGACTGAACCGCACGCAGCGCCACGAGGTAGGCGTCGCAGGTCCGAGCGGCGATGCGGTCCCAGCCGAAGCCTGCGGCATGCGCTGCCGCCGCGCGGCGACGTGCGGCGTGCTCCCCGGGCGGCTCTGCGAGGAGCCGGCTGAGCCCGAGCGCGAGCCCTTGCGCGACGCCCTCTGCGGGGTCTGCAGGCACGAGCAGGCCGACGTCTGCGGTGACCACGTCGAGCAGCCCGCCGACCGCGGTCGCGACGACCGGCACCCCCGCAGACAGGCACTCCAGCGAGACCAGCGGTGTCCCGGACTCGATGCGGGAGGGCACCGCGGCCACGGTCGCCGCCGCGTACCAGCCGGGTAGCGCCGCGCGGGGCTGCGCCCCGACGAAGACAACCCGCGAACGCAGGCCCAGCTCGTCAACACGCCGCTCGAGCTCGCGCCTCGCCGCCCCGTCGCCCACGAACACACAGCCGACGTCTCCGCAGGAACCCGGCAGCAGCGCCAACGCCTCGACGAGCCGGTCGAAGCCCTTGACCGGCTCGAGCCGACCGGCCGCGAGGATCCACCGGCGCCAGGGAACCCGCGCCGCGAGCTCCCCGGGGCGTGGCGCGGTCGCAGAAAAGGCCGCGAGGTCGACGCCGCTCGGCACGAACAGCAGCCGCTTCGACGGCTGAACGACGGCCCGCGTCTCGTCGAGGCGGCTGGTCGAGGGGCAGATCACGAGGTCGGCGGCATCGAGCAGCCAGGGAAGCTGCAGTCGCCGACGCCATGGCACCGCCGCGCGCCGCGTGAAGCCCGAGGAGTGGTTCGTGAAGACCCGCAAGTGGGCACGATCCGCGGCGCGCAGGCTCGCAGACTCCCACGTGAGGTTGTGCCAGTGCACGACGTCGAACGCATGCGCCGTGCGCGCGAGCTGCGCCGCCACGCGCACGGCCCGCAGCGCCGCGGCCCACGGCGCGTCGCCAACCGGCTCGAAGCCGAGCAGCCTCACGCCGGCCGCGCCCTGTCCGGAGTCTGCTTCGCGGGCCCCGACGAGCAGCGCGACCTCGTGCCCTCGCGCCGCCTGCGCGCGTGAGAGGCCGTCGACGTGCGCCGCGATGCCGCCCGGGTTGGGGAGGAAGTCCTCGGAGACGTGCAGGATGCGAAGCGGCGGTTCGCGCATGGTGACACCTTCGCGCGCTCGTGTGACAAATCCTTCAAGGCCCGGACACAATGCAGCGACGACGGATTCAACGTCGCGAGCCCGCAACGTCACACAACCGTCGTGTGTGCTCGTCATGCTTCGACGCCGCGAGGTGTCGGTTGGACGTGCTCTTCATCACACAGGACTTTCCGCCCGAGACGGGTGGGCTGCAGACCTGGTCGCTCATGGTGGCCGAGGGGCTCGCGCGGCGCGGGCACCGCCTCACCGTGCTCGCGCCACGGGCGCCGCGGGGTTTCACCGAGCCGGCCGGCCTCGAGATGGTGCGGCTCGACGTCCCGTCTGACCTCACGCCGATCGCGGCAGCCCGGACCGTGGCGCGGCTTCGCACCAAGCGCCGCTTCGACGTGGTGCTGCACGCCCAGTGGCAGACGGCGATCGCCACCGAGTCGATGTCCTGGTTCGACGGCGTGCCGCGCGTCGTGGCGGCGCACGGGCAGGAGCTGCTGATCAACCCCCTGCCGGTGCAGCTCGGCCTTGCCCGGCGCTACGACGCCTTTCGAACCGGCCGGCTGCGACGCGCCGACAGCGTCGTGGCCGTCAGCCGCTTCACCGCCGAGCTCTGCGTGTCCGCCGGCGCAAGGCCGGCGTCGGTCCGGGTGCTCCCCAACGGCGTCGACGCCTCGACGGTGACGGGGGGCGACGGGCGGCGGCTGCGTGAGGCGCAGGGCTGGGGCGACCGGCCGATCGTGCTGTCGATGAGCCGGCTCGTGGCCCGCAAGGGCGTCGACACGCTGCTCTCAGCCTGGACCCGCGTGACACGCCACATGCCCGACGCGCTGCTCGTCGTCGCTGGCGCCGGACCCGACGAGCCGCGGATCCGGCGCATCCACGCCGACCTGCGCCTGGGAGACAGGGTCTGCTTCTTTGGCGCCGCCGACGAGGCGACGCGGCGCGACCTGTTCGACGCCTGCGACCTCTTTGTGCTCGCCGCGCAGCCCGAGCACGGCTCGGTCGAGGGGTTCGGCATCGCGCTGCTCGAGGCCGGCGCGGCCGGCAAGGCGGTGGTCGCGGGCCGCTGTGGCGGGATCCCCGATGCGGTGGCGGTCGATGAGTCGGGGCTGTTGTTCGAGCCGCGCGACGCCAACGCCCTCGCGCGGCGCATCACGATGCTGCTCGGCGACCCTGGCATGCGCCGGA
>JBILLP010000391.1:0-3934 GCA_044376025.1 Bradymonadia bacterium | reverse complement strand
CGTCGAGTCGCATCGATGCGGCGCTGGCGTCGGGCCAATCCACGGCGCAGAACGGCCCCTCCGGAGACGCAACCCCGTTCGCCGACATCCGGAAGGCAAACGTCTCGCATCCTGGGGACCGGTCGCAGTTCCCGACGCCGACGGCAGGTGAGCTCAGCGCCGTCAGGGGCCCCAACGCCAGCAGGTCGCCGGCTGCCAGCGATCCCCGCCTCGAGACGCCAGGCGACTCCGCAGAGGTCCAGCGTTCGCTCGCTGCGCTGCGGCGCGCACGCTCGATCTTCGAGACCTGATTCTGCCGGTACGCGGCGTCTGTCCCCGGCAACCTGGCCGACCGCGCCCTGCGGAGTTGACCTTGATTCGGACCTTCCGCTCCCGATCCCCGCATATCCCCGCATCGGCGTTCGTGGCGCCGGGGGCGGTCGTCCTCGGCGACGTCACGCTCGGTGAAGACGCCTCGATCTGGTACCAGTGCGTGATCCGGGGCGACGTCCACTCGATCCAGATCGGCGCGCGCACCAACGTCCAGGACCTCACCATGGTCCACGTGACAAGCGGCCGCTTCGCAACCCGCATCGGCGATGACTGCACCATCGGGCACCGCGCGATCATCCACGGCTGTACGGTCGGCGATCGCTGCCTGATCGGCATGGGTGCGATTCTGCTCGACGGCGTCGAGGTCGGCGACGATTGCATCATCGGGGCCGGAGCCGTCGTCTCCCCCGGCACCCGCATTCCTCCCCGCTCGATGGTGCTGGGCCTGCCCGGGCGCGTTGTGCGCACCCTGCGCGATGACGAGCTGGCCGAGCTCCCCCGCTCAGCCGAGCGCTACGTCTCGCTCTCCCGGGAGCATGCCGCGCTGGGTGGTCCCTGATGTCGCGCTGGGCGTCCGCGGCAAGCCTGACCGCGCTCTCCTCACTGCTCGGGTGCGCCGGCGCGGCACCCCAGCCCGATGCCCCCGCAGCATCGCCAAGCGTCGCGGTCGCGGAGTTGACGCCGGAGCAGCAGCGCTGTCACGAGGTGATGCAGCTCCCCCGGCAGGTCGCAGAGTATGGCTCCGATGACCTGGCCATCGCGGCAGGGATCACCTTCGACGAGCAGTTCGAGGATTGCAGCGCCCGGCTCACGCCGGCCGACGCCGACCCTTTCCTGGCCGACACCTTCAGGGTGGTCCTCGAGCTGAACCGCCTGCGGATGCGTCGCCTGGTCGCAGAGGCCTACTTCGCCGGGCGCGACATGCCGGCCGTCTGCCGCACCATCGAGCGCACGCTTCACGACGCCGACACGCTGCCGAGCCGGGCCAGGGCGCTCCGCGACGCGGGAGTCGGGAGGCCGGACCCGCAGGAGCGTGGCATCGCCCAGCAGGTCCTCGACGACGCGAACGCCGCAGTGCCCTTCTTCGTATTCGCCCAGCAGATGTACTGCACCGGCGCAGATGGCGCTGATGAAGGCGCTGAGGGTTCAGGCGATGCGATCTAGCCTGCTCGCCGTCCTGCTCGGGCTCGGCTCCGCCTGCGCCAGCCCGGCACTTCGTACCGTGCCGCCCCCGCCCGAGAATCCCGACGAGGTCGTCGCCTGCGACCGGATGCTCGACCAGATGCGGGAGCTCGATACCGCAAGCCTCGACGAGGCGACCGTCGACGGCTGGATGCGACGGGCCGACAGCGAGCGGGCCCGCTGCCAGCGCGCCTTCGAGCGCGCCGCCAGGAACCCCGTCGACCTCGTCTTTGCCAGGCACCGCGCGGCCCAGTTCGAGCTCTTCGCGCTCGCCCTCGAGCGGTCGCTCGCGGAGCGCTTCGACGCCGGAGCCAACCGCTGCGAGATCGTGCGCGACACCTTCGCGGCGCTGCTGCGTCAGCTCGCCGATGTCGAGGCGGCGCTGCAGCAGGAGGCGCTCGCACCCGATGACGTCGCGAAGCTCCAGCAGCTCCGGTCGCTCGACGTCCAGTCGCTCGATGTGCTGTTCGCCCAGGCAGAGGCTGGCTGCCGCGAGATCATCAGGGCCTCGCCCTAGCCCCGGCCTCGACGCCGTGCGCGCCGCTGGAGCGCATAGAGCAGGTTCAACGCCTCGATGGGGCTGAGCGTGTCGAGCTGCAGCCCGAGCAGCTCGGCGAGCACCGGATCGGCGCTCGGCTCGGTGCGCTCGGGCGCCTCCTCACCGAACAGCGAGACCTGCGCAGAGTCGCCACGTGCGACCGACCTCGCCCTCCGCGCCGGGAGCGGCCCGCTCGTCACGACGGCGTCGGATGCGCCCGGCTCCAGGCCGGCCAGGATCTCGCGCGCGCGGGCGAGCACCGAGTCCGGCAGACCGGCAAGCTTGGCGACCTGGATGCCGAAGGAGCGGTTCGCCGCGCCCTCGACCACGCGGCGAAGGAACACGACATCGTGCCCGTTCTCCTTCACCGCGACGCTGCAGTTGCGGATATGCGGCTTCAGCCGCGCGAGCTCGGTCAGCTCGTGGTAGTGCGTCGCAAACAGCGAGAGCGAGCCGACCCGGTCGTGAAGGAACTCCGCCACGGCCCACGCGAGCGAGATGCCGTCGTAGGTCGAGGTGCCGCGGCCGATCTCGTCGAGCACCACCAGGCTGCGCGCCGTCGCATGCCGGAGGATGTGTGCCGTCTCGCTCATCTCGACCATGAAGGTCGAGTGCCCGCGGGCCAGGTTGTCGCTCGCGCCGACCCTGCTGAAGATCTGGTCGACCACGCCGATGCGGGCGCTCCGGGCCGGGACATGGCTCCCCACCTGCGCAAGGAGGGCGATCAGCGCGACCTGCCGGATCACGGTGCTCTTTCCCGCCATGTTGGGGCCCGTGAGGATGATCAGCCGCTGGTCCGGGTGGAGCGAGGTCGAGTTCGGGACGAACCGCTCGCCCTCCACCATCGTCTCAACCACGGGGTGCCGACCCTCTTCGATCTCGAGGCCCGGCGCGTCACCGATCACGGGCGCGACATAACCGCGCTTGTGCGACAGCTCCGCGAGCCCCGCGAGTACATCGACCTCTGCGAGCGCGTCGGCGGTCCGCTTGAGCCGCCCGAGGTCGGCGACGAGCAGGTCACGCACCGACTCGACGATGCGGTTCTCCAGCGCGATGCGGCGGTCCTCCGCAGACAGGATCCGCTCCTCGTACTCCTTGAGATCGGGCGTGTAGTAGCGCTCCGCGTTCGCCAGGGTCTGCTTGCGGATGTAGTCGGCCGGTACCGACTCGAGGTTCGAGCGCGTCACCTCGATGTAGTAGCCGAAGACCTTGTTGTAGCGGACCTTGAGCGAGCCGATGCCGGTGCGGGACCGCTCGCGGGCCTCGTAGCGTAGGATCCAGTCCTTGCCGTCCCGCGAGAGGGCGTGGATCTCGTCGAGGTCGAGTGCGTAGCCCGGTCGCACCACCGGGCCGTCCTCGGTCGAGAGCGGGGGATCGTCGACGATCGCCTCGCGCACCAGGGTCGCGAGGTCGTCACAGGGGTCGATCGCCTCTGCTCGGCTCTCGAGCGCCCCGCCGACCGCATCGAGCGCGGCGAGCAGGCCGGGCAAGGCCTCGAGGCTGCGGCGCAGCGCCACGAGGTCCCGCGGGCCACCCTGGCCGGCGGCGAGCTTGCTCGCAACGCGGTGCACATCGACGCACTGCCGCAGCGCCGCGCGGACGCTCTCGCGGGGCGACGGATGCCCGACGAAGGCGGTCACGGCGTCCTGGCGCGCGACGATCCGGGCAGGGTCGGTGAGCGGATAGGTCAGCCAGGTCCGAAGGCGCCGCGCACCGGCGGGCGTCACCGTCTGATCGATCACCTGCACGAGGCTGCCCTGGCGGCGCCCCCCCATCATCGTCTCGAAGACCTCGAGGTTGGCGAGCGACGCCGGGTCGAGCACCGCGTAGTCCTCGCTGCGGTGCAGCACCGCGGCATCGAGGTTCGCCGGGATGCCGCCCTGCTTCTCGCCGACGTAGTCG
>JBILLP010000036.1:0-12146 GCA_044376025.1 Bradymonadia bacterium | reverse complement strand
TCAGCCTTCGCCTCGAGCGTCCCATCCATCAGCGGCGCTACGCTGCGGGAGACGAATTTCTCGAACTCCGACTCCGAGACACCCACCGCCTCGATGTAGGCGTCGCGGAGCGCCCGCTGAACCTCGTCATACGCGTGCATGTCGTAGGGGTTCACCATCGCCAGCGTCACCGTCCGCCCTTTGCGTGCGACCGGCAGCACCTTCAACTCGTTGATCATCCGCTTCGGCAGCTCTGTCACAAGCTGCTTGTCGAGCTGGATCTTCGAGAGCGAGATGAAGCGAATCCCCTTCTCCTGGATGAACCGATGCGTCCGGCGCGCCAGGATCCGGCTCACCGCGATGCCCACCTGCGGGAACTGCTGCATCAACTGCCTGAACTGCCCCTTGGCGACCCGCAGCAGTTCGGTCTCCGCGGTCGTCACCGCGTAGATCGGCGACGTGTCGTCGGCGACCACGTTCTCCTCGCCGAAGCTCTTCGCCTCACCGTAGATCGCCAACAGGTAGTCCATGCCCGTCAGCACGTCGCGGCGTCGGAGCTCGATGCTCCCGCGCAGCACCAGGTAGAGCGAATCGACCGCCGCTCCCTGCTCGAAGACGGTTGCGCCTGTCCTGAAGGACTGGCTCGTGCAGGCCTTCGCCACCTGCGCCAGGTTCGCCTCTGGCACATACGCAAACAACTCCGTGCCTTGGAGGAACTGCGCAATCTTCGTCTGCGGATCACTCATGCTGACCTCGGTTCCATCCTGTGGCACGCAGCAGCTGCGTCGGCCCTCACGCTGTCATTGTCCACCTTCGGGAGCCTCGCCCTCGTACTCCTCGCCGGGCTCTCCGGGCTCCTCACCCTCGAACCCCTCCTCGGGCGCAAGCTCCTCCTCTGCCGGCTCCTCGACCGCCGGCTCCTCGACCGCCGGCTCCGGCCGATAGGGTTCGACCCGAACCGGCGGCTCGACAACGACCGGCGCAGCCTGGAGCGCCCGCTGCGCTGACAGCGGCACCGCCGCGCCGATGCCTCCCCCGACCTCGGGCAGCGGGTTGGTCCCGATACCCTCGATCAGCGGCGGGGGCAGGTTCGGCTCGACCCCGGTGTCGGGAGGAGCCACCACCACCTCTGCCGGCTCAACGACCTCGGGCGGCGGAGTCACGGGCGCTGCCGCGCCAGCCCCGACCGAAGGCGCCTCGAGCGACCGCTTCTCAACCGCCTGCGGCACCGCCCGCGACGCATCGCTGGCCCCGCCGCGCGACAGCAGCGCCACGGCGGCACCCGCCGCCAACACCGCGGCACCCCCGATCCACAGGCCCTTCATCGACCGCGGCGCCGCGTGAACCGGCTCCGCGCGAAGGTTCGTGGGCACCACGTCCGGCTCGCCCGACGCGCGCTCCACCCGGATCTCGTACGACCCGTCGGCACCCTGGTCGGCCACGACCTCGACATGCGACGGCTTCGAGAGAAGCTTTCCGGTCCTGGGTGCGCCTTTGTCCATCGGAGTGCTCTCGTCGAATCAGTCCGACGACACTGCGCGAATCAGCCAAAAACGTCAACCGCCGCGTGGGAGCGCGGCGGTCTTCAACCGATGCCGGGGAGCAACCCCGCGGCCGGTTCAGCGCTTCTCTTCGAACTCCGCGTCGATCACGTCGCCGTCGCCCTGCTTCGGGGGCACCGCGCCTCCAGCGCCGGACTCCGCCGCCGCAGCCTGGTACATCTTCTCCGCGAGCTCGTGCGCGGCCTTCTCCAGCACCGACTTGGCGCTCTCGAGCCGCTCCTTGTCGTTCGACTCGACCGCCGCGCGCGCGTCCGACACCGCAGACTCGACCCGCGCCACGAGCTCCCCATCGAGCTTCGTGCGGTTCTCATCGACCAGCTTCTTGGTGTTCCACGACAGCGAGTCCACCTCGTTGCGAAGCTCAACCAGCTCCCGCTTGCGCTCGTCCTCCTCGTGGTGCGCCTCCGCGTCCCTCACCATGCGCTGGATGTCGGACTCCGACAGGCCCGACGACGCCTCGATCCGGATCTGCTTCTCCTTGCCGGTCGCCTTGTCCTTGGCCGACACGTGGACGATGCCGTTGGCGTCGATGTCGAACGCGACCTCGATCTGCGGCATCCCTCGCGGCGCCGGCGGAAGGCCGTCGAGGTTGAACTTGCCGAGCGACTTGTTGTCGCCGGCCATGCGCCGCTCACCCTGCGTCACATGCACGGTCACCGACGTCTGGTTGTCGGCCGCCGTCGAGAAGGTCTCCGACTTCTTCGTCGGGATCGTCGTGTTGCGCGGGATCAGCACCGTCGTGATGCCGCCGAGCGTCTCGATGCCAAGCGACAGCGGGGTGACGTCGAGCAGCAGCAGGTCCTTGACCTCGCCCCCGAGCACGCCGGCCTGCACCGCCGCGCCGAGCGCGACGACCTCATCGGGGTTTACCCGCTTGTGCGGCTCACGGCCGAAGAACTCCTTCACCTTCGCCTGCACCTTGGGGATGCGCGTCGAGCCACCCACGAGCACGACCTCGTCGATGTCCGATGGCTTGAGCCCGGCGTCTGCCAGCGCCTTGCGGCAGGGCTCCATCGTCCGCTCGATGATGTCGTCGATCAGCTGCTCGAGCTTCGCCCGGCTCAGCGTCTTGATCAGGTGCTTCGGGCCCGTCGCGTCGGCCGTCAGGTAGGGCAGGTTCACCTCGGTCTCCGCGACCGCGGAGAGCTCGATCTTCGCCTTCTCCGCGGCATCCTTCAGCCGCTGAAGCACCATCCGGTCACGCGACACGTCCATGCCGGTGTCCTTCTTGAACTCCTCGACCAGCCAGTCCATGATCCGGTGGTCCACGTCATCGCCGCCCAGCGTCGTGTCGCCGTTCGTCGCCTTGACCTCGACGACGCCGTCGCCGACCTCGAGCACCGAGACGTCGAACGTACCGCCACCGAAGTCGTAGACCACGATCGTCTCGTCAGACTTCTTGTCGAGTCCGTAGGCCAGCGCCGCCGCGGTGGGCTCATTGATGATGCGCTTGACCTCAAGGCCCGCGATGCGGCCCGCGTCGCGCGTGGCCTGGCGCTGGCTGTCGTTGAAGTAGGCCGGCACGGTGATGACCGCCTCGGTGACGGTGTCACCCAGGTACGCCTCCGCCGCCTTCTTCAGCTTCAGCAGCACCTTGGCGCTGATCTCCGGCGGCGCGTAGCGCTTGCCCCGGATCTCGAACTCACTGTCGCCGTTCTGCGCCTGCTTGACGACGAACGGCACCCTCTTCACCTCCCCCTGGCACTCCGTGAACTTTCGGCCGATGAACCGCTTGGCCGAGAAGATGGTACCCTCGGGGTTCGTGATGGACTGCCGCTTGGCCACCTGCCCCGCGACCGCCTCACCCTTGTCATCGAACGAAACCACCGATGGCGTCGTGCGTGCCCCCTCCTGGTTCGGGATGACGACCGGTTCGTCGCCCTCCATCACGCACACCACTGAGTTGGTGGTACCAAGGTCAATCCCGATGATCTTCGCCATGATGCACTCCATAAGGTTGGCGCCGGTCGGTGTGACGCACGGCGCCCGTGTAAAGGATTCCTTCGCCCCTGGGCGTCGCCCGCCTCAGTTCACATCGTGCCTGCAGGCGCATTGTCCGCCTGCGGCCTCGTTCGCGCAGGCGGCCTGCTCCGCAGGCGCTCCCGCTCCCTCCTCGCTCTTCGAGCTCGCCCCAACCCCGTACTCCGAGGCGTACCAGCCGGTCCCCTTGAGCACGAACGACGTTCGGCTCACCCGCCTTCGCGCGTTGCCACTACCGCATGACGCGCAGTCGGTGCTGCGGCCCTCACGACGCACGAACACCTCGTACTCGTGACCGCAGTCGTCGCATCGCATCTCGAAGATCGGCATGGTCGAGGCTCCTCTGATCGCGGCGACAGCGTCGCAGGCGGGGATTAGGCACCTCGATGGGGGTGTCAAACCACCCGGGTCACGCCCCGAGCAGCCCGGCTCCGAACTCCCAGATCCGCGCAGGGAGCCTCCCCAACCCGGGCACCGCCAGCGCCAGGTACCTCGCTGCCATCGCCACGAAGACCAGCGCGAACGCCGTCTTCACGTGGTCCATCCACGCTCCTGAGCTCGGCAGCCGGTGCGCCAGCGACGAGAACGTCCCCAGCACCAGGAAGAGCAGCCCCATGCCGAGCGCGAAGGTCGTCATCAGCGCCACGCCCAGCCAGACATCCTGCGTCTGCGTGATGAACAGCAGCACGCCGCTCAGGATCGGCCCCACGCACGGCGCCGCGATCACGCCCGCGAGCAGTCCCATCACCAGCGCGCCGGCGAACCCCTTCTTGCCGGTACCAGCCAGCCGCGCCTGAAGGCTCGCCGGCAGGTTCAGCTCGAACATCCCCAGCGAGCTCAGCGCCAGCGCCACGAACATCATCGCAAAGAACCCCAGGACCCATCCCGACTGCAGCGCCGCACCGAACAGCCCGCCCGCCTTCGCTGCAGCCACCCCCAACCCCGAGTAGGTCACCGCGATCCCGGCGACGTACACCATCGAGAGGCCGAAGGCATGCGCCCGTGACGACGCCTCGGTCGCCCCGAACACACCGATGGTGATCGGGATCAGCGGATAGACGCAAGGCGTCAGGCTCGCCCCGATCCCCGCCACGAACACCACCAGGAAGGCCAGCGCCCAGCCTCCGCGCGCCCGGGCGCGCTCGAAGTCGGTCATCCGGCTCGCCGTCTTCTCGCCCGACTGCGCGCCCCGGATCGAAGCCAGCACGGTCTCGCTGTCGACAAAGCCAGTCATCGACAGCCCGGGGGCGTAGGCACCGTCGAGGCCGACCATCGCGAGCCGCGGCAGGCTCTGCACGCCGTACGCCGCCATCAGCACCTTGTTCTGCTCGGTCTCCTCCGTCACGTCGACGACCGCGCAGACGAACTCTCCAGACAGAGCACGAACCGCCTCACTGTTCAGGGTCTTCTCGCGCAGCTCATGGCAGGCCGTGCACCAGTCCGCCGTGAAGTCGATCAGCATCGGCGATCCCCGCTCCGCACGCAGCCGCTCCGCCTCCGCCAGCGGGTAGCACGGCAGCTCTGCGTCGGCCGAGCTTGCCCGGTACACGCCGAGCCCCAGCCACGCGACCATCCCGAGCAGCAGACCCGCCGCATACCGCAGCCAGAGCCGCCCGGGCGGCATGTCCCACTTCGACCGGTGGAGTTTGCCCACCCAAACGAGTAGCCCGATCACCAGCACCGCGACCGCGAGAAACCCTCCGCGCAGCGCCCACATCGAATCGACCGCGTTGCCCATGAACCAGCCAGCCTTGCTCTCGCCCTCGAGCCGCCTGCGGCCCCAAGCCGCCTCACTATGGTCACAGTCGGTCGCCAGGCGCAACCTCCGACGCTGCGCCTTGACCATCGGGCTTGTGCTGCTCGCGGGCGCTCCCCGACTCGTGGCCACCGAGCCACCGCCGGCTCCGGCGCCCGCCGCAACGGCCTGGCTTGGCGTCAGGCTCGGCACGGCGAACGGGCACGCGCGCATCACCGGCGTCCTTCGCGGCGCGCCAGCCGACGCCGCGGGCCTCCGTCCCGGAGACGAGGTCACCGCGGTCGACGGGCGCCCGGTCGCCTCCGCCGAAGACCTGATCGCCCTCGTCCGCGCACTCCCGGTGGGCGGCTCGATCACCCTATCGCTCGCCTCCACGCCCCCGAGGAGCGTCGTGGCCACGCTGGCAAGCCGGCCCGGCAGCAACCAGGAGATCTTCTCGTCGGTCGTCGGAAGCGCCGCACCCACGACCGAGGTGCGCGGCACCGACGGCAGGCCACACGCGCTCAGCCGACCCAACACCCCGGGCGTCATCTACTTCTGGGCCACCTGGTGCGGCGCCTGCCGGCAGTCAGCCCCCCGCCTCGCCAGCCTCCGGCGCGAGGTCGCCGACGACCGCCTCTCGATCGTGGCACTCTCTCCCGAGGGCTCCGGCGAGGTCGACCGCTACGCTGCCGAGCACCCCGAACTGCCCTACACCCTCGCGGCCGACGAAGACCTCGCCAGCCTGCCCGACATCTGGGTGTCGGCCTACCCTTCGTTCCTGCTGGTCAACGCCGACGGTCGCATCGACTCTGCCTACGTCGGCTCCAACGGCGTCGACCTGATCCGGGCTCGGCTGGTGACCCTGGGCCTGCTCGACGCGCCGGCACCCTAGCCGTTACTGCCAGAAGCCAGTCTCGAGTGTCCCTGTCGGAGCGCCCGAAGGGGTGTAGAAGCCGCGTGAGCAGATGCTCGGGTCCGCCCCGATGCCGTTCGTGCCCGTCGACTTGAGGATGCCGCAGTCGGCCGTCGAGGCGTTCACGAACCCGAACCACGAGACCAGTGACACGGTGTAGCCGCCGTTGAGCTGCTTGAAGCGGTCGTAGAAGCGTGCCGTCTGCTCCGACGCGCCGGTGGTCGGCCACCCGATCCGGATCCAGCGAACCGGGAGTGTACGCGTCGGCTCCTCATCGAACATCGTCGGGATGCCCGCGTAGTGCGTGTCCGGGATGCCCTCTGCCCCCGCACTGTAGAGGTCAGGGTTCGGGACCGACGAGAACGCGTAGAAGTCGACCCGCGGGGTCGCGGTCGCCGGATCGTAGAGCAGCGGGTCGAGCACCCGGCGCCAGGCGTTCTGGACCGCGACAAAGTTGAGCTCGCCGCACTGCGACTCGACGCAGAGCTCGCCCTCGGCGCAGTCAGCGCTCGTCTCGCAGCCTTCGCCCTCCGTCTGCGTCGGCGCGCAGAAGTTCAGACGGCAGCTCTCTCCCTCCTTGCAGGCATCGTCCGTCTCGCACTCGGGGGCGTCGTGCGGGATCCCGATGAACGCCGGGGCGACCTCCTCCATGAAGTTCGACCAGTTGACGCCGACGGAGACCTCGATCGCCGGGTTGATCGCCTGGATGGCGCTGCGCGCCTCTGCCGCGAAGGTCACGAAGTTCGGCCAGTCGGACGGGTTCAGCTGGTAGTACCGCTCCATCTCGCTGCCGATCACGACTGCGGTCGGCACGTAGGCGCCCCCGTCGAAGGCTTCGGTGATCCGTTCGAGCGCGGCTTCGCGGTAGTCCGGGTCCCCGAAGTTCAAGAACCCCTCGCGGGTCGCCGGATCGTTCCGGGTGCCGCGCTCGGCATCGACGAGCCACTTCTGGTCGAGCCGCATGGGCTCCACCACCCAGATCCGCTGATCGAAGGCCGTGAGGATCGGGCCGAGCACGTCGTCGGAGTAGAAGTCATCGATCCGCTTCGAGAGCCGCGACTGCGCGAGCTGGCCCGTCGTATTGATCGCGTACTCGCTGACTAGCTGCTCGTAGACGACGCCGACCTTGGCAAACTCCTGCTTCTGCTGCACGCGGTCGAGGAACCCGTTGCGCAGCGTCGTTGTCACGAACAGGTCGATGCCCCGGGTCGCGGGAGCCGGTGCCAGCGGCTCGGCCGCCGGAGGCAGGAACTCCGGGTCCGGCGGAGGGCCCTTCTTCTCTTCTTCACAGCCGAGCAGCCCCAGCAGCGGGACGAGCACCAGGATCGACTTCCTCGACATCACTTGCACGGTCGGCCTCCGACTCACTGTCCGCTTCCATCGCCCGCGCCCCGGGGACGCAGGCCTCGAATCATGTCTCCCACGCGCGTCGCCGGCGCCGCGGGCGATGCGACGCCGGGCGCAGCCACTGGCTCCACGAAGGTCGCGTCGGCGTAGACCACCACGTACGAGTCGACGGCAGCCTTTCGGTTCTCGATGCGCGCGGTCGTCACGCCGTCGGTCCACTTCGCCCTGACAAGCTGCCGGATCCCGAGTTCATCGAGCACGGTCTCGCGGTCGGTGGGGCGCCCCAGCTGCTCGGCAAGGGACGCCTCGAAATTCTCGAACGACATGAAGTCGAGCGACGCGATCGAGGACGGGATGATCAGCTTCACCAGCCGGTCGTTGGCGAACACGAAGTAGCGCGTCCGGCCTGCCGCTCCCCCGGCGGATCGCACGGTCAGGAGCGACTGCCCCACACCGCCGACCACCTCGCCGGCGAGCGCGGAGACCTCGTACCCGGTGCGCGGTGCGTCGAAGCGCTCGACCGACTGCTCCAGGCGTCGGAACGTGTCGTCGACCTCGCGGCGAAGGCGGTCCACCGCGACGGGGTCATTCACCCCGGCGATGCTCACCCGGTACGCCTCGAAGAGCTCCTCGCGCACACTGCGGAGCACCTCCGCCGAGCTGGCGCCCCACCGCAGCCCGCCGAGCTCGCGGTTCAGTGGCACCGGCTCAGGCGCGACCGACTCGGCGAGCAGCGGCTGCGCCACCGTGCCGCCCACCGTGAGGGCGCCGATCAGGCTCATGACAAAGACGGACGTGCGCATGGGCGTTCACCGACAAGGAGAAGGCGGAGGTAGTCCTCGCCGTGGCGAGGTTCAAGCCGAACGAGCCGCGATCGACTCCAGATCGCGGGTCATCCGCAGCAGGTAGCTCCGGACGCCGTCGCGGATCTGGTGGCTGACGATCGGTGCGGCAACCGCTGCCAGCAGCCGGTTGACCTCCATCTCCGCCTCCATGCGCTGCCTGTAGTCGACACGCGTCAGGCCTGGGCCGGCCGATGCGAAGGTCGCCCTGCCCTGTGACCAGAGGTTACGCGTGGTCACCGTCGACCACTCGAGCACGTTCGGCGACGGGTAGACATACCGGCACGTGTACTCGCCCTTGAAGGTGATGCCCTTCTCAGACCGCGGCAGCAGCACCAGGTGCAGGGTCTGAGCGTCAACGCGGTCGAAGCGCTCGAGCGTGCCGTAGTTCCGGGCGATGGCGTCGAGGTTGCCGAAGTGTGCTGCCGCCTGCTCCAGCGGGGCCCTGACCGTGAAGACCTCAGCGTACTCTCCCAAGAACCTCGCCATCGTTCGCGCTCCTCACACTCCGCCAAGCCCGGCCATCCGGCGGGCGGCAGCCCGCGGATCCCGTACCTCGGTCACCAGCCACACGTTGCCGTCGTCGAACCGCGACGGCGCATCCTCCGACAGGAGCTCTGCCTCTGCCAGCGCGGCGGCCACGATCAGGCGGGGGTCGGCATCGTGCCCGAGCCGCTCGACAAGCCTGCGCGCCTGCTCCGCTCCGTCGACCTCGACACAGGCCACGCTCGGAGGCACTGCATCCCGCGTCTGGGCGAAGATCCGGATCGACGCGTCGACATCCTCGGGCGAGCCAACCCGCAGCCACGTCTTGAGCCCGAGCTCTACCGCGAGCAGGTGCAGTGCGACGACCTCGCGAGGCTCGAGCAATGTCGGCCACAGCGTCACGGCGGCGGCCCCGGAGGCCCGGGCCATGACGATCTGCAGCGGGTCGCAGACGAGGTCCCTGCACAGGATGGGCCGGTCGGTACGCTGCGCCAGCTCGAGGACCCACTGGTAGCCAGCCTCGCGACTCGCAGCCGGGATATCGACCGACACCGCGGCCGCGCCCTCCGCGAGGGTCTCCCCGAGCAGCGCCCCGAGCTCGCGTGATGAGACGCACCCATACGGCACGTCGATGACGAAGCTCCTCGGTCCTGCCGGCGCGAGCAGCGCGTCAGACAGCGACGGCGGGAGCGGCAGGTGGTGGGCCTGGGCCCGCAGCATCCCCTCGACACCCCGTTTGCGACGCTCGCCCGCCCAGGCCCGGATCTCAGCCACCTGGCCGAGCCGCGCGGCGCGCTGCGCACCGCTGGCCTGTGCGACGCGCAGGGTCATCGCAGCCGCCTAGTCACAGTGGCGATCATCGGGGGCACAGCGGAACCGAACATGGAGGTGGTCGTCGTGCCCAGGCTCATGCCGAATGAATCCCCACGCTGCCTCCGGGCCTCGAGGATACTGGAACCAGTCACGGAGCTTGTCCCGCGAGACGCCGGAGCGCTCGAGCCGCCGCACCATCGCCTGCTGGAGCGCATAGTCCATGAAGACGTACTCCACGAGCTTGTTCTCGATCCAGTACGACAAGAGGGTCCACTGCCGCTCGACGTCGAGCTCGGCCGGCCCTACGGCGCGGTAGTCGCAGAGGCCTCTGCACCCGCGGTAGAAGAAGCCGATGTCGGCGTCCCTGCCCGACTGGTGGGACTTATGCGAGCCGAGTTCGCCGCCGTTCCGCGTGCTGAGGTCGTGGACCCAGACGGCGGCGGAACGCGGGTGCCGTCGCTGGACCTGCGCGAAGCCGCGCTGGATCGCCCGGACCGTCTCGTTGGTTCCCCATGCCCGCGCGGGGTCACGGACCCTGAAGCCCTCGCCCGCCACGAGCTGTTCGCCGTGGAGGAGCGAGCCGTCGGAGGCGGCGCCTCGGGACTCGGAGCGCGACCGCGGCGGCTCCGCATAGATGGTCAGTTCCTGCCCGATACGCAGGCGGTCAGGCTGCAGGCCCGGGTTCCATCGCTGCAGCTCAGCGACCGACACGCCGAAGCGGCGCGCGATCGTGCCGAGGAAGTCCCCCGCCTCGACCCGGTAGCGTGACCTCGCGCGCGAGGCCGACTCGGCACTTGCCGGCACCCGGAGCCGCTGCCCGACGCGGAGCCGCTCGGGAACAAGGCCGGGGTTCGCGCGTCGCAGCTGGTCCTCTGCGAGCCCGAGCCTGCGGGCGATCGCGCCGAGCGTGTCGCCGGGGGCAACGAGGTAGCCCTCGTTGGTCGTCCCCTGGGCGGCTGGAGCCTGACTGGGCGACCGCCCCGACGCCTGGGGCGCGCTCACCCGGAGCTGCTGGCCGACCCGGATCGCATCCCCGCTGAGTCGGTTCCAGCTCCGGAGCTCCTCAACCGTCACTCCATGCCGCTGCGCGATGCTGCCAAGCACGTCACCACTGCGGACGACGTAGTCAGCCGCGCTCGCGTCTCCGGCAGCAATGAGCACGAGGCCCAGTGCCGCAGCGAACGCGAGCCCTCTGCTCTTACGGTGCGTCTCCCACATTCACCGCGCCGTACCTACACCGTCAACGGGCTGTCAAGAAATCGGCTGGCGGCGTCAGGGCTACTCCGCAGCCGCGAACTGGATGGCCTCGTCATTCCGCTCACCAAGGAAGTGCGTGAGCTTCTTGACGATCCTGGCCTCGAGCTGCCGGGCCCGCTCACGGCTGACACCGAAGCGGTCACCGATCGACTGCAGGGTCTCAGGCTCGTCGGAGACCATGCGGCTCTTCCAGATGTCGGCATCCCTGCCCTGCAGCGACGACGCGAAGTCCGACAGGTGCTCCATCAGCCGCTCGTTGAGCTGAGCGCCGGCCAGCACCTCCTCGAGCGGAGCCTCCTGGCTGGGGATCAGGTCGCCCAGCGAACCCCTCTCCCCGTCTTCGAGCGGCGCGTCCAGCGAGGACTCCCGCCCCGACAGCCGCACCTCCATCTCCCGGACCTCCTCGTCCCGCACCGCCAGCGAACGGGCGAGCAGGTTCGGGGTCGGGACGAGTCCCTGTCGCAGCAGGCGGTCCTTCTCACGCTTGAGGTTGTAGAAGAGCTTCCGCTGCGCCTGGGTTGTCCCGACCTTCACCAGCTTGTGGCTGTCCATCAGGTACTTGAGGATGTACGCGCGGATCCACCACTGCGCGTAGCTCGCGAGCCGGATGCTGCGATCGGGGTCAAACTTGCGGATGCCGTGCAGCAGGCCGACGTTGCCCTCCTGGATCAGGTCGAGCAGCGCCGCCCGGCCGACCTGGTACTCCATGGCGATCTTCACCACCAGCCGCAGGTTGGCGTTCACAAGCTGCGTCTCCGCCACCTTGGACTCCGTCGCGCGGTACTCCCTCGACAGGCGGATCTCCTCGTCGGGCGTCAGCACCGAGAAGCGCCTGATCTCGGCAAAGTAGCGCTGGACGGGGTCCGCCACCCACGCATCCCTGGCGAACTCCTCACGATGGGACATGGCCTCCCTGGCCGGAGCAGCCTTGCGGAGGTTGCGACGTGCGGTTGTCCGGGTCGAAGCTTCTACGTTCATGGCGTTTCACCGTAGGGGATGGGGACAGGGACGTTGGGTGTACGATTCGGCGGCAGGATCCAAAGTGGACTAAAAAGGTCCATTTTGAAGGGGCGCCCCATCGACGGGCCTAGAGCTCAAGGGTCTCAACGCAGCCAGCTCTTGCTTTCTTCCGGACTCCGCTGGCCTGTTGCGTTGGTTGTATCTACCGGTTCGTTCGAGCACGGATTCCTCCAGGGGGTCGCCGCCTGGTCGAATGCGGGAAAGACTCT
>JBILLP010000390.1:0-3949 GCA_044376025.1 Bradymonadia bacterium | reverse complement strand
CAAGCGCGCCGACCGCGTGGCGACCTACGTTGGCGGTATCGTCACCTACACCGTCCGGGTGCTGAACCGCTCCACCGCGGCCGTCGCGTTCGACCCGGCGCTCCGGCAGGGTGGAGCCTTCGTGGTTGACGCCCTGCCAGCGAGCTTCAGGCTCGTCGATGGTAGCCCGCACTGGTCGCTGCGCCGTGCCGACGGCCGCGTTGAGGCCTTCGCCCCGGCGGCCGTCGACGGAGAGCGACGGGTGACCTTTGGCCGCCGCACCGTCGATGGCGGCCTGGCTCCGTTCGACCTCCCTGCCGGCGCCGAGCTTGAACTCAAGTACCAGCTCGTGGTCGGCTCCTCGACCGAGCCGGGCCGGCGCTACCGGAACCTCGCGCAGCTCCGCTCCGCCGACGGCGATGTCGCGCTGTCGAACGAGGACAACGCCGACGTCCGCGTCGACTACGACCCGATCTTCGACCAGGGCGTCCTGCTCGGCAAGGTGTACTGCGACCTCGATGGTGACGGGCGCCAGCAGCAAGGCGAGACCGGGCTCTGGTCGGCGCGGGTCTTCCTCGACAGCGGGCACTACGTCGACACCGACCGGGAGGGGCGGTTCCACTTTGGCGAGATCGACCCCGGGCTGCACCTCGTGAAGCTCGACACCGGGACGCTGCCGCCCGGCAGCACCATGACCACCGACGAGCGCAGGCTCTTCAATGTCACGCGCGGCACCCCCTCGGTCATCAACTTCGGCGTCGCCTGCACCGAGAACTGGGTGAGCGAGGTCAGCGTGGAGCCGGGTGAACAGACGCGTCAGCGCGCAGAGGACATGCGCCGAGCGCGGTTCTTTGACTTCGAGGGCTCCGCGGACCCGGCGTCGGTCTGGATCGACGGACAGGAGGTCCCCTTCGTCGAGGCGTCGATGACGCTGTCACTCGGCGCATCGCGGACCCCCGATGCCACGGCGGCGGCGACGCGCCCGGGCGACGTGCCGGTGCTCCGCTGGGACGACACCATGCTCGCGACGCCCATCGTTGCGAACATCACGGCCGAGGCGTCGGTGACGCGCTGGGTGTTCGAGGTGGCCGACATCGAGTCGGGCCTGGTGGTCTGGCAGGAGTCGCGCGACGGCGCGCCGCCGGCACGGGTCGAGTGGGATGGGACCGACGGCCGTGGCAACACGCTGGTGGTTCCGCGGCGTGCCTACGAGGCACGGCTCCGCGTGTTCGAGGGCTCGCGCCGCGTCACCGAGGCGGCGCCCAAGCCCTTCCTGGTGGCAGGGCGCGCGGTGCGATACCTCGTCGACCAGCGCTACAACGGGGTGATGCCGACCGACGGCCAGCTCCCTGAGGCGCTGATCGAGCAGATCCAGGCGGTGCGGTCGCGGCTGACCAGCACCGCGCCGCAGCCGATCCGGGTCGAGGTCCACGTCGACGACGAGCCGGATCGCGACGACGAGCAGGCCCAGACCGCGAGTGCGGCGCAGGCCGTCGCGCGGTACCTGACCAGCGAGCTTCGCATCCCGCGGAACCGGGTGCGAGCCGAGGGCTTCGGCTCGAGCCGTCCGCAGTACCCGAACTTCTCGGACCGTCCCCGCGAGATCAACCGGCGCATCCTGATCCGCGTGCAGGACCCAACGCCCGCTCCGGTCGATGTCAGCCTGCCAAGGCGCAACGCGCCGACGCCGTCGATCGCGGCGAACCAGCGTGTGCTGGCCACCGGGCCGGCGGCGACGTTCTCGGGCGAGCTTCCGCGGCCGGCCGATGGACTCGTCGTCGTGCGGGTTGCCGGCGGCGACGGCTCGGTCAGGACCGCGATGGTCAGGGTGCGTGACGACGCAGCGGCAGGTTCGGCCTCGAGGGTCTCGTTTGCGCAGGTCCCGGTCGAGGTTGACCTCGACGCCGGGACGGCCCGGGTCGGCTCGTCGGCCGTTCAGCTCGAGGGACTGTCGATGCGCCTGACAACCGCGAGGCAGACCGCCACGCAGTCGGGCATGAGGGTCGAGCCCGCGTTCGAGATGGCCGTCGAGGGTGCGCCCCGGGGCATTCGCTCCTGGCGCCTCGAGGTGGTCGACGAGTTCGGGGATCCGGTGTTCACCCAGTCGGCTGACGGAGCGCCGCCGGACAGGCTGCGCTGGTCGGGCAACGCCAACGCCGCCGGCGCGATCGCCTCTGCCGGTGAGTACGAGGTGCGGCTGCTTGCCCGCATGTCGAACGGCGGCCTGGTCGCAACGCCCGCGCTTCGGCTGGGCGTCTTCGAGGCGCGTGTGGCAGCGTCCGCACGCGTGGTCAGCGCACCCGAGGCCCGCCGCGCCGAGGTGCGCGTCAACGCCAAGGCGCTCCCGGGCCGCACCAAGGGGTCGACCACGGTGGCCTCGGCGACCGGCCGTGTCGTCTGGATCGATGCGCTCAGTGCCTCCGGCTCGCGGGTCCTGACGCCCGTCACGGTCCCGACCGGGTTCGCACCGGTGGTCGAGGGCGTGATTCCGCTGAACCCGTTCGTGCTCGAGGCGCGTGCGCCAGGGGCCGGCGCAGACGACGAGGGGTCGGGGTACCTCGAGGAGCCGGCTGACCTGTTCGTGCCGGGACCTGCTCCGGCAGGGACCGTTGTCCCGACCTCGCCCGTGGAGCCTGCTCCGGCACCGGCTCCCTCTCCGGCCCCGTCGCCGGCACCGCCCCCGGTGAGCGACGATCCGTTCGGCCCCGCAACCGGGCCCGGAACCTCGTTGCTGGTCGCGCCGCCCTCGCTGCCCTCGTTCACGCTGACGCCCGGCAGGCTGCACCCGCAGCTCGCCGAGCCCGACCTGACCGGGCCGCCGCCGGCGTATGACGAGCTTGCCGGCTTCTACGCCGGTGTCCTCGACGTTGCGCTCGAGTCCGAATCCGGGGCAGATCTTGCCGTGCTCCTCGCCGATGCACCCGCGGGTGACATCGAAGTCGACCTGCCCGGAGAGGGCCTCCGCATCGACTCCGACCGCATCGCCCTCCGGGGCCGAACGGCGGTCGGCAATACGCTCAACATCAACGGACTCGAGGTCGAGCTCCGCGATGACGGAACCTTCGACGCCGTCGTGCCGGTTCCGCCCGGCCAGAGCGAGCTCGTGGTCGAGGCGACCGACATCGATGGCAACGTCGGCCGCATCACCTGGCCCATCGAGTCGGCCGCGACGCGCTTCTTCGTGCTCGCGCTCGGTGATTCTGCCATCGGCACGCGCGACGCACAGGTCGCCGGCAGCAATGAGGACAACTCGCTCGTCACCGACGGCGGCGTCTCGCTCTACGGCCAGGCGCGCGTCTACCTCAAGGGCTGGGTCCGAGGCTCCGACATCCTCGGCGGCATGTTCGACCGGATCGACGTGACCGCGCATGCCGACACCGGCAAGCGGCGCGAGTACCAGTCCTTTGTCGACGAGGTCATCGACCCGGAGCGCTCATACCCCATCTACGGCGACAGCTCCGACCCGGTCTCCGACGTCAACGCACGCGGCAAGTTGTACGCCCTCGTCGAGGCCGGCAACAGCCGCGCCGTGGTCGGCAACTTCAGGGCCGGCATCAAGGGGCTCGAGTTCTTCTCGTACGACCGCTCGCTGTACGGCGGCCAGGTCGTGTTCAACGAGGCGACCGGCGACCAGCTCCACACGGAGATTCGCGCCCACGTGGCCGACGATGACTCGTCGCTGAGCCACGCGTACAACTTCCTGCGCGGCACGGGTGGCTCGATCTACTACCTGCAGAACCGGGCGGTGCTCGAGGGCAGCGAGCGCATCTCGCTCGTGGTGCGTGACCGCGCCTCAGGCCTCGAGATTGCGCGCATCCCGCAGTCGCGGAACGCCGACTACACCATCCGGTACAGCGAGGGTCGCATCGTGTTCAAGCGGCCGATCCCCTCGCTGGTCGACGACTCGACGGCGCTCGGCGGGTACCAGACCACGCGGTCGACGCTCGCGGGGCATCCGCTCTACGTCGAG
>JBILLP010000389.1:0-3957 GCA_044376025.1 Bradymonadia bacterium | reverse complement strand
CGGCACTCCGCTCGTGCTTGGTGACGAAGAGGTCTCGAGCGCGCTCCCGCTCGGGTTCAGCTTCACCTACTCAGGCTCTGCACAGACCACGATCCGCGTCAGCTCGAACGGCTGGCTTAGCTTCTCCAGCACCACGGACCCAACGCCGACACCCCAGTTCTTCCCGACCAGCACCGGGTCGGGGCCAGTGCCCAACAACGTGATCGCCGCCTTCTGGAGTGACCTCGACCCCTCCCAGGGTGGCCAGGTCCACACGTTCTCCAATGCCAACGACGCCTTCGTCGGCGGTCCGACCTTCACCGTGCAGTTCACCGATGTCCCACACGTGTCCGGAGACGCTCCGGTCACCTTCCAGGTGAAGTTCTACCAGGCAACGCAGTCCTTCGACATCCGCATCCTCTCAGGGCCATCCGATGGAACGCCGCACAGCATCGGTTTCGAGAACTCGAATGGTCAGTGGGGCGTCCAGATCCGGGCTGGTGTGAACTTCGATATCGAGCAGGCTCGTTTCGTCGGTCAGGCCTTCGCCACAAGGCCCAAGCTGCAGCTGATCACGGCGGGCAGCCCCCTTCAGGCCGGCTACAAGACGGTCCTGGCGCTGCAGACCCGCTACGCCAACGGCAGCACCTCCAACTATGCAACCCAGGTCGGTACCACCGACTCCAACGTCTTCGTCTTCGATGCCCACACCCAGGTCCCTCCGGGTGACTTCAGCGCCGCACTCGCGGCGGCGCTCGACGCGGGCAAGACCGTCATCTGGACAAGCCGAATGCTGCCCGGGACCTCACTCCGCGCGAAGTTCGGCCTCGACGCTACGGTCACCCCAGTCGGCCACCAGCAGCGCTCACTGCCTGTCACGGTGGGCACAAGCGAGAACTTCTCCACCTTCTTGCCGGTGCCCGACCTGACGGCCCAGCTCGACGCCTTCACCACCTCAGACGGGATCAACGGTTACACGGTTGCCGTGTCCGGGGGCCGTATCGTGCGGCGCGACTCCAGCGGTGAGCCTGGCCTGATCCGGAACCTTGGGGGCAAGGCCTGGTATTCGTCGACCTCCTTCGAGGACTTCCGCAGCGCCTCAACCCCGAACGTTGGCGTCGACTCCGACAACGACGGCGTCGCCGACGTCGTCGAGGTGATTGGCAACGCCGTACTCCAGGGCGTCTACATGGTCGACGTCAACAACGACGCCATCGACGACCGGCAGCCCTAAGGCACAAGAGTCCCTGAGGTCCGCGGCAGGTCACTGCCCCTGCCCCCCCTGAATGAAGACCCGCCTCCGGCGGGTCTTCGCGCTTTCGGCCCGCTCGAAGGCCATGCGACACGCCCCAACGGTGGCGTTCGACCGCAACCCGCCTCAGCCCACCCAGCTCGCGAGCACGACCCCCATCAATGCGTCGTCTGCCGGAGCCCACACGACGCTGTCGAGTTCGCCCCGACCGAGCCAGCGGACCTCATCGTGATCCACCAGCGTGGGCTCACCCGCCACATGGCTGCAGCGATAGACGATGACCCGAACCCGACCATGCGCATACTCGTGCTCGGTGTCGGCCACACGGTCGCCGACCTCCACCTCAACCCCAAGCTCCTCGCGGAGCTCCCGGGCGAGTGCCGTCTGATCCGACTCCCCGGGTTCGACCTTGCCGCCGGGCAGCTCCCACAGGCCTGCCTCGCGCTTGTGAACCGCGCGCCTCGCGGCGAGCAGCCGACCACCGCTGAAGAGCGCTGCAGCCACGACCCGGACCGTTCCGCTCATGGCCTCAACGATCCGCACGCGCCACGATGCCACCCGTCGCAGACGAGGCCTCGCGGATGTCGTCAATCACGTAGAAGCAGCTCGGGTCGACCTCACGGGCAACGGCGCGGACCCGGGCAACCTGCCTGCGCCGCACCTCGATGTAGAGCAGCTCCACCGGGCCATCCTTGCCACGTCCTTCGAAGACCGTAACGACGAACCCTTCCTTCCTCAGCCGAGACGCCATCTCGTCGCCGAGCCGCGTGAAGACCCTGACCACCCGATCGCCGATCGCGAGCGACTGCTCGATCGTGACACCGACGAAGTTGCCGGTTGCAAACCCCAGCGCATAGGCGATTGCGTAGGCCGGGTAGTCGAGGTTCTCCATCACGCGCGACACGGCGAGCACCCAGACCAGGATCTCGAAGAACCCGATCATCCACGCCATCCCACGCTGCCCGCGCACCACGAACATCGTCCTGACGGTGCCCATCGAAACGTCGGTGACGCGCGCGAAGAAGATCAACGCTGTGGTGAAGAGGATCTCGCTGTTCATGGCCGGGCAGCGTCGAGGTTCGGCGACGCGAGGTAGCAGGTCGGGCGTTGCTGTCCAAACCGGCTCGCGGTGGCCCGGGCGCCTGACGCGCAGACCGGGTGGGGAGATGTCCTTGATGCACGGTTCCTTGACGCGTCAGGGTGTGTGGGGTAGCCGGCGCGGCCCAATGTGGCACCGTTCTGCCGGCCCCCGTCGGCGGTCCCGTTCGAGCCAGTCCCATGTCGCCTCCGGGCGGCCTGTGGTGTTGACGTTCCTCCTGTTTGAGGTTGATTCCATGGTAGAAGTCTTCGAGAAACCCGGCCCGATGACGCAGTCGAGCCTCACGGCGCCCTGGGGGCGGGTGGGTGCCCTCGTCGAGAGAGCTGCCCGCTGGACCGGCCCGCTCTTCGCTGCGCTCTGCAGCCTCCTGTTCGCACCGGCCGCCTTTGCGGGCGAGGCCGACCTCGTGCTCCCCGACCTGCGCTCGGTGACCTTCGTCGGCGGACTCAGCGGCCACACCCTGCTGCTGGGTGGCATGGTCGTCTGCGCGATCGGCATCGCCTTCGGCGTCATGATGTCGGGCTCGCTGAAGCGGCTGCCGGTCCACAAGTCGATGCTCGAGATCTCCGAGCTCATCTACGAGACCTGCAAGACCTACCTGCTCACCCAGGGCAAGTTCCTGATCGTGCTCGAGGTGGTCATCGGCATCATCATCGCCGCCTACTTCGGGATCGGCCAGCAGCTGCCGCTCATCAAGGTCGCAGCGATCCTCTTCTTCAGCCTCGTCGGCGTCGCCGGCAGCTTCGGTGTGGCGTGGTTCGGCATCCGCATCAACACCTACGCCAACTCCCGCTCTGCCTTCGCCTCGCTGCAGGGCAAGCCGTGGCCGACCTTCGACATCCCCCTCAAGGCCGGAATCTCGATCGGCATGCTGCTGATCTCGGTCGAGCTGATGCTGATGCTCGCGATCATGCTCTTCGTGCCGGCCGACTTCGCGGGCCCCTGCTTCATCGGCTTCGCGATCGGTGAGTCGCTCGGCGCCTCCGCACTGCGCATCGCAGGCGGCATCTTCACCAAGATCGCCGACATCGGCTCCGACCTCATGAAGATCGTCTTCAAGATCAAGGAAGACGACGCGCGCAACCCCGGCGTGATCGCAGACTGCGCGGGCGACAACGCCGGCGACTCGGTTGGTCCCTCCGCCGACGGCTTCGAGACCTACGGCGTCACGAGCGTCGCGCTGATCACCTTCATCCTGCTCGCGGTCAACGCCGGCTCGCCCGAGGCGACGCAGAAGCTCCAGGTCCAGCTCCTCGTCTGGATCTTCTCGCTCAGCGTCCTGATGGTCGTCTCGTCGCTCATCAGCTACTACATCAACCAGGCGTGGGCGAAGGCGCAGTTCTTCAACGCGCACCGCTTCAACTTCGAGACGCCGCTTACCCGGCTCGTCTATGTCAACGCGGTCGTCTCGGTCATCGTGACCTACGCCGCCTCGAGCGTGCTGATCCCCGAGCTCAACGGAGACAGCTCGCTCTGGATCAAGCTCGCCACCATCGTGACCTGCGGCACCGCGGCGGGCGCGCTGATCCCCGAGCTGGTCAAGGTCTTCACCTCGACCGACTCGGGCCATGTGCGTGAGGTCGTCGATGCCTCCAAGGAGGGCGGAGCGTCGCTGAACATCCTCGCG
>JBILLP010000388.1:0-3962 GCA_044376025.1 Bradymonadia bacterium | reverse complement strand
TTCCCGTCCTGTCGCAGCACCCCGACCACGACGGTATTCGGGGCCCGCGTCGACAGGTCGAGCTCTCCGAGGCTCCGGCCGGCCCACGCCGAATCCGCGCCTACCTGCACCGCCTCCAGCCGGATCCGTGCCCCGGCCTCCTGCGACACCAGGTCGAAGAAGCTCGTCAGCGTCGGATGCACGATCCGCTGCGCAAGGCGCGTCCCGCCAAGCTGGTGCGGAGACACGACCTCGTTGGCGCCCGCGTGCCGGAGCTTGCGGGCCGCCGACTCCGTCAACGCGCGCGACACAATCAGCAGCCCGGGGTTCAGCGACCGCCCCGACACCACCACGAAGAGGTTGTCCGGATCGTCGCTCAACGCCGTCACCAGCGCCCGCGCGCGCCGGATCCCTGCCCGCTCCAGCACGTCGTCGTCGAGCGCGCTGTCGTGGATCGCCAGCACCGCGTCGCCCACCTCGTGCTTCACCCGGTCGATCGCCGACTGGCTCCGCTCGACGATGACCACCTTGGCGCCGTCCCTGACAAGGTCGAGCGTTGCCTGCCGCCCCGTCAGCCCCGCCCCGCACACGATCACATGTCCCTCGATCTGCCCGAGCGCACGCTGCATCCGACGAACCTCCACATAGTGTTGAACGTCACCCTCGACGAAGAGCGTCGCCGTAAACGTCGCAAAGTAGACGAGCGACCCGGTGCCGAACATCGCCAGCACCATGGTGACCGCACGCAGCGCCGGCGTCGTGATCGGGATGACCTCACCGTAGCCCACCGTCGTGACCGTGATCACCGCCATGTAGAGGCAGTCACCGAGCCCGACATGTCCCTCGTGCAAGAAGAAGTACGACCACATGCCTCCGAGCAGGATCACCGCCAGCAGCACGAGCGCCGCAAGCAGCCGCCTGAACTTCGCCTCCAGCGCGGCCAGCTCCTCGGTGCCGTATTGGTGCGACGCGCCCGAACCCAGTAGTCTCGACTTCTTCATGCGCTGCAGTCTCCCACACTCCGCGACACCCGTCACCCCCGATCTCGAGTCCCACACATGACCCGTTCCTCCAAGGGCGGCTGGACCGACCCCAACGCCCAGGGCCTCAACAGCCCCTTCGCCTCACTGCGCTCGATCGCCCCGGAACCGGTGGCGACGCCCCCAGAAGCTGCGCCGCCCGTCTCCGCCTCGCGCCCGGCGCCGCGACGCGCGGTGGTGCGCTGCGAGCGAAAGGGCCGCGGCGGCAAGACCGTCACCGTCATCTCGCACACCGGCCTCGATCCTCACGCGCTCTCCGACTGGTGTGCGCGCATGCGAAAGGCGCTCGGCGTCGGCGGAGCCATCGAGGGTGAGGACATCGTGCTGCAGGGAGACCTCCGCGAGCGCACGACCGACTGGCTCAAGGCTGCCGGTATCGAGCGCGTCACGAACGGCTGACCGGGCATTGCCGCACAGCAAGTGGTGCGTTTCGCCCCACCGCGTCACGAACGGAGCGCCTCGGTCCGGCGCTTGAACCACGGCTGCCATACCCAGGTCACCAGCATCCGTGCCCCCCAAGGCATGTTCCCCATCGCCCGGCGCCGCTCCTCCTCGGTGCAGGTCTCCAGCAGCCACGGCACCACCGTCCGCATGTCGTGCACCGGGATCTGCCGCATCGCGCGGCGATTGAACGTCTCCATGTCGAACCGGTTCAGGTGTGCCCGCGAGCGCGCGATCACCTCCTGCTCCTCGTGCAGCAGGTGCCTGCCAAGCGACTCGTGGAACCTCGCCGCACAGTCCGCCACCTCGTCGCGAAGCGCTCCCCATTGACTCTCCTCGACCTCGCTCAGCCGCTTGAGCCCGTTGCACGTCTCCCGGAGCAGCGGATCCAACTCCGCATGCTCCGCGTCGAGCGAGGCCATCGCCTCCGAGAATCCCGGGTCCTTTCGCAACAGCATCGGAAAGAAGTACCTGTCCTCGACCGTGTGATGGTGGTGAAAGGTCCTCTCGACGAACCGCAACCATTCCCGGAGCCGCTTTGGGCGGACCCGATCCCCCGGTGCCAGCGCCCGGATCATCCGGGCAATCGCGTCGACCTCGCGCAGCATCGCGCGATGGATCAGCTTGAAGGTGTCAAAGTCGCTGTCTCGAAACGGTTGCTCGGTCGACATCGCGGGAGCCTCCCAGACGCGCGACAGGCGGCGTCTCGGGATGCCTCATGCCAACCCTGTGCCAACCCGCGGCGTCATAGCGTCTTCAAGAACGCGATCAGGTCGAGCCGCTCCTCCGCGGAGTACCGCGGCGAGCCATCGTCACCTACCAGCCACTCGTCATGCCCCAGGTTCGAGAGGCCGGTCCGCGCGGTGTCGACAAAGGCGCGCTCGTCGTCCTTCCAGGCCGACGGCACCAATTCGCCGCGGGGATAGCCGACACAGTCCGGGTCAAACTCGGTCTGGGGATCATGCGCCGGACCGTTCCAGAACGTCGAGGTCCGCAGCGGCCCGGGGAGCAGCATGTCGCAAAGCGTCGGCACGCTGCCATTGTGCAGGTAGGGGTAGCGCGCCCAGATGCCGTCAAGCGGCGGCGGCACGTACCCCTGCTGCACCTCGACCACCGTCTCCGCCCGCTGCGAGATCTCGAGCTCGTTCAGCCGGTCCGCGAACGCAGCCATCCCACGCGCACGCCAGGGATCGGTCCCGACCTCCTTCACCGGGGTGTCGTCAAAGTAGACCACCTTCGTCGTGGCAAGCTGCTCGGCCAGCCGGAGCGCGCCCCCGCCGGGCTGCTCCCAGCCCTTCTCGTACGTCCCGTGGCAGCGTGCGCACTCGCCGTCAAACAGCACCTTGCCCCGCTGCGCCCGCTCGAGGTCGAGGCCGTCGGTCCCGAACCAATCCGTCCACTTCGGAGCTTCCGTCGCAAACACCGCCACCGTCAGCTCATCGACCGCGCGCTGGTTCTCCTTGAGCCAACGGTCGAGCTCACGGAGGTCGGTCCCACGCCCAATCTCGTTCCAGAGGAAGTTCGTGAAGATCGGATTTCCCGAGACGATCGAGCCATCCGACAGCCACCGGTTCTTGTACTTGACCGTCCACCAGACCGCAGGCCGGCTGTCGGCGACATCGGTCGCGAGTGCATTCTCGCTCGGGGCCCGCTCCAGCGCTCGATCCCGCGTCGCCCACGCGTCGGGCGTCCGTCGCGCGAGGCTGAGCGAGACCTGCGCGAGCGATGTGTCGAGGCCCGTGACCAGCGGCGGCATCGTGCCGATCGCAGGCAGGTTCTTCTGCGTGCGCTTGAACTGCTCGACCTCATTGGCCGTCGCATCCGTCGCGTTCTCGAACATCGACGGCGCGATCGACGGAAAGAAGCGCTTTGCGACGTGAAAGAACTCATTGGCCCGCGATTTCCGGTTCGTCATGCCGAACACGGTGCGGCCAAAGAGCTCGCCTGTGTGGCACGTCGCGCACGAGAAGGTCATCGCCGGGCCAAGCGGCGTCTCGACCCTGCCGACGCCGAGCCGCTGGCCGGCCTCGACCCCGTCGGGCCAGCGGACCGTCCCTGTCGCAAACTCCGCGCCGTCGTGACTGACCAGGCCGAGCCATTCGTACATCTCCTCGGAGTTCCCGAAGCCAAGCGTCGAGCGCGCTGCATTCTGCAGCGCCAGCAGCCCCGGATCGCTCGTGCCGGGATCGAGCATGCGGCTCAGCGAATCCCATGGCAGAAGCACCCCCGAGACGTCGACCGGCCACGTGAGCGTGTGCCGGATTCCCTCCGAGGCGACCGTGTCACGCCCAGCCCCGAGCCCGTAGATGTCGCTCCGCGGGCTACCGGGTGTCACAGGGGCACCACGCGACCAGTCCGCGCGCAGCGCATCGCAGACGCCGTCGCCGTCGAGATCGACGCCCCGACAGCCCTCCGGCCCCGGGTCGGTCACCTCACCGTCACCCGACCCATCGGCCGCGCCCGACCCCGAAGCGTCGTTCCCGGAGTCATCCTCCGTCACCG
>JBILLP010000035.1:0-12250 GCA_044376025.1 Bradymonadia bacterium | reverse complement strand
CGCAGGTCTCGGTCCAGACAAGCAGGATTGAGGCTGAGCCTGAGGCCGAACGCGTGGACCACACGACCCTGTCGTGGAGCCTGATGGGGGCCGGAGGCGGACTGTTCGCCACGGGTGGACTGGTCGGCGTGCTCGCGCTGGCCTCGGAGCGCGACTACCAGGACAACCGGAGCGCCACCGACCGCCCGGACGCCAAGGCCTCTGCGGAGTCCCGAGCGGTCGCGGCGGACGTATTGATGGGGCTCGGCTTGGCCGCCGCCGCGTCGGGGGCGGTGCTGTGGTACCTCGACCACCGCTCAGCGAGCGAGACCTCGACTGGGGAGGGGCTGGTGCTGCTGCCGTTGCTCGATGGCGATCGGGCTGGGCTGGGCCTCGACCTCCGCTTCTAGCGGGACGCGCGCCGTCGCACGCAGGAGCGACGGCGTCCTGCGGCGGCTCAGGGAGCACCCGGTGTTGAGGGGCTCCCCAGTGACCGCCGCGACTCGACCTACCGCCGAATGATCTGGATGTCGCGCACCGAGGGGCTGGCCTGGGTGTTGAGCCTGTAGCTCACGAGCGCCCGGCCACCGGCGGGACGGCCCACGGACAGGTAGAAGCCGTAGGCGCCTGAGTAGGTGCCGCTGCGGTTGCCGCCTGCGATCGTTGCCGGGGCGGTCCAGCCGCTGGTTCCGCGTGCTGTCTCGACGATCGTGTGCTCCGTGCTGTCGTTGTAGGTCAGCACAATCTGGTCTCCGACGACCGAGATGTTCGAGTCTGCCCCAACGCGGGAGCTCTGGACGTCGCCGCCGAAGTCGCGGAATCCGTCATCGACGAGCTCGTCGGTGCCCGCGGTGACGTTCAGCAGACGGAGGTCATCGCGCGTGACGTCGAGGTAGGAGATCCAGGTTTCGTCGCCGGCGCCGATGAAGAGGTCGGGGAAACGGCCGACATCGCCGGTGTCCACCCTGCTGCCGTCTCCGGCAACGGTCTCACCGGCCACGACGGTCGGGGTGCCGATGTAGGTGTCTGTCGGCACCCTGATGTACTTCAGGTTGCCGTTGATCGAGTCGTAGTAGGCGACGCCGAGCTCGCCGGTCGAGAAGTACTCTGCGTCGGCGTAGAGGCCGGAGCCGTTCGGGAGGAGCTGGAACTTCGGCAGCGTGGTGACGGCCTTGCACGTGAAGCCGCCGTCAGCCGCGAAGCACTTCTCACCGGTCGCACAGGGCGTGGTGCACTGGTTGTCACGCGCGGTGGTCTCGCAGACGTTCGATGCCGTGACGCAGGCATCGGCGCGGGCGCAGGTTCCGCCGCAGGCGAGGTCGTTGCGCGAGAGGTCGAGCACATGACGGGTGAAGTCCGAGGTCACGGAGGGCGCCGGGGTGGCGGCCTGCGCAAACCGGAGCTCGCTCGCGTAGGTAGGCGGGAGGATGGTGGCGTCGGTCACGCCGGGCGCGAGGTAGGCGATACCAGGCTGACCGTTCGCATCGAGGACGAGGTCGGAGTAGAGGCCGGCGCCGCCGCTCGCATCGACTGCCAGACGGGTCCAGTCATGACCCGACGCGCTCGGGACGCCGCGCGCGTAGAAGAGCGTCTTGGGCGAATCGCCACTGTCTGCGAAGTAGGAGACGTGGATGATGCCCTCGTTGGTGACCTCGACCGAGGCGTAGCGACCGATGTTGGCGCCGTCGGCGCCGATTCCGCCGCGGGGACCTGCGACGTCGCCCGTCACCTCGGCATCGCTCGGAACGCCATCGACGAACTCCCAGGCCACGGAGCCGTCTGCGGCGACGGGCCCGACCATCAGGTCGCCGTAGGTCGAGTTGTAGGCTGCGACCACGAACCTGGAGCCATCGGGCGACGTGCCGGTATCGAGCCACTGGCCGAAGTTGCCGAGCGGCAGCGGGGGCAGGGTCTCACAGTCGCACTGGCCCGGTGTCGCGGTGCAGCTGTCGCTGTCACCGACCGAGTCACTGGCGGGGACCGGCCGCGTACCGGGCGGGCAGTCCTTGCCGTCGCACGCGTCCGGAAGCTCGAGACAGGCCCCGGTGCTGTTGCAGCAGTAGGCATCGTCGCCGCAGCCGTCGGGGCAGGGGATCTCACAGCCGCAGACCCCGTTGGTGCACCGCGGGACCTCGTCGCCCGTGCAGGCAGGGCAGGCGGCGACATCGTCGCATGCCGTCCCGGCAACGCAGGCGCCGTCGACGCAGACCTGACCGGGCTGGCACTGCGAGGCATCGGTGCAGTCCGTACGGGCGACACAGGTTCCGGCCTCACACCTGAAACCCTGGGCGCACTGATCGTCGGTCGAGCACTCGGTGGTATCGGCACCGGCATCGGCGTCAGCGACACAGGCGCCGTTGATGCAGTTCTGGCCTTCAGCGCAGGCGGGATCGCAGAGCGACACCTGGCCCGACTTCGTGTTGTCATCGCCACAGGCAACCAGGGCTGCGGAGAGGCCTGCGACCATCGTCGCCAGGCCGGCCACGCGGCGCCGGCGAAGCGTCGACAGCAGGCCGATCATCGTCAGCAGCGCCGCAAACCCGGCGCCACCGCTTCCGCCAGCACTGCAGCCGGCCTCAGCATCGGCGCGGTCGGCCGACGACTGGCTGCTCTGGCCGTCGGGGCTGATGCGGAAGCTCTTGCGCACCGAGGCCATGTGCCCAGCGGCGTCGGTGGCCTCGACCACGACCTCGACATTGTCACCCACGAAGCGGCTGAGGTCGATGGTCCCCGCGGCCGGCACGCTCGTCCAGTCGCCGCCATTGGCACTCCAGCGCACCGCCACCGCCGCAGAGGGCGAGACGGAGTCGAACACGTCGTAGCTCGCCGTGCGACCGACCCGCTCCAGCGAGACGGTCGGGGGCGAGTGGTCGATGACGAACGACGTCGTCGCGGTAAGCGGGCTCGCCGAGTAGGCATCGTCCTGCGCCCTCACGCGGACCTCGATCTCATGGTGTCCCTCGAGCGCGAACATCGGGTCGCGCAGCTTGAGCGTCGAGGTCCGCTGCCACATCGACCAGAGGCCATTCGGCACGCGCCACGAGTACTCGAGCTGACGGTCATCGAGACCGGGCACCAGCGTCTCGAGGTCGATCTCCACGGTCGGTGTGAGGAGGTCGAGGTCGACCGGCTCGCCGAGCCGGCTTGCTCGGTCAAGCATGTCGCGGCGCACCTGGTAGGGTTGCTCGTTGACCCGGGTCGCAGTGATCCGGGGCGTCAGCGGCATCACGAGCGCGCCGCCATCGACGGGCGGAGCGACGGCAAGGTCGGCGAAGATGGCCAGCATGGTGTTGCTCTCGACCGAGGTGAAGGCGCCGGCGGGCAGCACCAGCCGGAGTCCCTGGATGTCAGGAAGGGCGATCGGCTGGATCAGCGAGCCGGTCAGCGACGGCAGGAGCGAGCCGAGCAGGGTCGGGAGCAGTCGCGACAGGTTGGCGACCTCGGACGCGCGGAGGAGCTCTCCGTTGCGCGGCTCGATACGGGTCAGCGCCGCAGACAGATCGCCGAGCAGCACCTGGATCTCGTTGTTCGGGGTCACGTCGAGCCCGAGCGGGATCGTGAGGTCGGTGTTCAGCGTGAAGATGCGGACATACCGCTCCTCGATGAACGTGTAGAAGTCGAGGTTCAGGTCGTTGAGGCTCACGATGAGCAGCGGATCATCGATCGACGCCGTGCCGTCGGCCGCGTACGTCACGGTGCCGGCCCCGAGCGCGAAGGTCGGCGGCTGCTGCGGCCTCAGCTGGATCGAGATCGGCTTGTCCGCCGTTCCGGTCAGCTCGCGGAGGCTCGGGAGCACCGTGGCAAAGAGGCTGGTCGAGAGCTGCTCGACCGTCTCCGACCCCAGCGACAGGCAGAGCACGCCGGAGTTGTACGCAGCCCAGCCCGCGAGATCGAGCACCTGCTTCGACACACCGATGCCGACCGAGAACTGCTCGCCTGCGGGCGTCCGGTCAGCGTTGATGGCCGCGGAGGCCGGAACGCGCGAGACCGACGGCGGGTCGCGGTAGGGCACGCACGGGTTCGCCTCTGCCGTTACGCCCACCTGCGCGGCAAGGTCGAGTCCTGGGGCCGGCCCCTCGCTCGTCCCCGTTCCGCGGGCGTAGTTGGCGAGGTTGAAGTTGTAGCCAAGCTGCGCCTCGAGCCCCGGCGCGAAGCCTGCCAGCACGGAGCCAAGGTCGAGCTGACCCTGGGCGCCGAGGTCGATCGGGCGACACTGGTCGCTGCCGTCGATGATGCACTGGCCGCCGTCGTTGCACGTGGAGCCGGCCGGGCAGGTGCCGTCGGTGCACTGCGTGCAGAGCAGCGTGTCGAGCTGGCTGGTGAGGGGCCCGAGGAGCTGATCCACCAACAGGCCCTGCACAAAGCCCAGCAGGAAGTTGAGCACCGTGCAGCCGAAGCCTCCGCTCAGGCTCAGGTCGAGGCCATCGGTGTTGATGTTGAGCTGATCTGCAGGCAGCTCGATGCTGACCTTCTCTGCGGGAGGGGCCCCGACCAGGAAGCGCACGACCGCCGTGACCGGCAGCGAGTCAGCGGAGATGCCGACGTTGCAGTTGATGGCGCCATCGACGTCGAGCTGCTCGTCAAGCGCGAGGCCGATCGAGGCGACGAGCTCGTTGGGCGCCCGGCCGCTGATGTTGACCTGGCTCGGGTCGATGCAGATGTCGAGCTGGCAACCCGGGGAGCCGTCATCGCACACGTTCGCGCCGCCGCAGATGGTGAGCGTGCCGATGAGCGGGACACTCTGCGCCGTCGGCGGCAGACAGAAGGGGATGCCCCCGCTCGGGCAGGACGTGCCTCCGGCGCCGCCAAGCAGGCCACCGGCGAGCGTGCCGATGTTCTGCGCCACGAAGTCGAATCCACGCTGCGTGACATGGACCTGCGCACCCTGGGGCACCTGGGGTGCATCTGCAGGATAGACATAGGCCGGTGCATTCGGATCTGCGGTCCCGCCGCATCCTCCACACCCACTGCACCCCGCCCCGCCGCCCGAAGAACAGGCATAGGCGAGGAGCCCGAATCCTCCCACGAGATAACGCGTCCAAGTCGCGCGGCGATCGACACCGGCCATGCTGCCTCCTGCTTGATCGCGACACACCGCCGCGGGTCATAGAGAGGCGGGAGTATCCGGCGGTTCGGACAGCAGTGTCAAGCCGAGAAATCCCGGCGAGGCAGAGCCGCGTGACGCGTCGCGACGGGCCGCGTCAAACCCAGTCGAGCCACTGCGGGTAGGATTCCGCAGTCCCCTTCACCACGTCGAAGAAGGTCCGCTGCACGAGCGAGGTCACCTCGCCGACCTTGCCGGCGCCCACACGCCGGTTGTCCACCTCGCGGACCGGCGTCACCTCTGCCGCCGTGCCGCAGAAGAACACCTCGTCTGCGACGTAGAGCTCCTCGCGGGCGAACCGGGTCTCCTCGACGCGGATGCCCGCATCCCGGAGGATCGTGATGACCGTGTCCCGCGTGATCCCACCGAGGATGGAGGAGCCAAGCGGGGTCGTCCGAACAACACCGTCGCGTACGACGAAGATGTTCTCACCCGACGCCTCGCACACGTAGCCCTCGTGGTCGAGCAGGATCGCCTCGTCATAGCCGGCCTCCAGCGCTTCGCGCTTCGCCATGATCGAGTTGACGTAGTGCCCGACGATCTTGCCCTTGTTCATGAGCGTGTTCGGGTGGATCCGCTGGAACGACGAGATCTTCGCGCGGATCCCCTCGCGCAGGCCCTTGTCGCCCAGGTAGGCGCCCCACTGCCAGCTGATCACGGCGACCCGCGTCGGGTTGTGGAGCGCGCCGAGCCCCATCGCACCGTCGCCGATGAACACCAGCGGCCGCAGGTAGGCCTCCTCCTGACGGTTCGCCTTCAGGGTCTCCTTGCAGGCGGTTGCCAGCGTCTCGACGGAGAACGGCAGCTCGAGCCGCGACATGTGTGCGCTGTCCTGGAGCCGCCGGAGGTGCTCCCGCAGCCGAAACACGTGGCTTCGGCCGTCGGCGCGCCGGTAGCACCGGATGCCCTCGAACATGCCCAGGCCGTAGTGCAGCGTGTGGGTCATGATGTGGACGTTCGCCTCGTCCCATGGGACAAGCTTTCCGTCCATCCAGATGAAGTCGGCGCGAGGGTTCGACATCACAGTCACGGGTTCCAGGGTCTCAGCCGGGCTTGGGTGCCGGCGCACGCGGGCGCTTAGTGGGCGGCGGCGGCGTCCCGCAAGACGGGATGCTGACACCCTGCGTCATGAGGTGCGCCGCGACTACGGCAGGCGAAGCTCCGCGTGGCCGGTGACCGCCAGCACGTAGATGAGCCTGGCAATCGGCTCCTCGCGAACCATCGCCCCGACCCAGAGCCCCGCTTCACCGGCCATCTCGAGCGCCGCGAACCAGTGCGCCTGGGACGAGGTCATCCACTCGACCGGCACCCTGCCCGTCCCAGCCCGACGCACGACCACGCTCGATTCGGGCAGACCCCTGATGGCGTCGAGCTCACCGGCGTCGATACGGTGCTCGACGCCGGACCAGACCGCCTCGATGACTTCCGGGGCAACCCCGACGCAGCGGGCATCCCACGGCAGGTCCCTGAAGCCGAACCGTCCGCTCGTCCACGCGAACGCGCTCTCGAGGCGGGCGCGCAGCTGGAAGGCGATCCACGCGTCGAGCTCCTCCGGGGTCACGATCCCCCAGTGCAGGAGTACCGCGCCAATCGGATCGCCGGCCGAGGCCGCGATCCGTGCCGCCTCCTCGACCACCTCCCGGGCGGCTCGCCCAGCCCCGACCAGCAGGTCACCAAGCCGATCATCGCTCCGGCTGCTCCGCGACCCCACCACCCTGCCCTCGACGAAGGCGAACTCGAGGCGCTCCGTCTCCGATCCCAGCAGCAGCGATCCCGTGTAGCCCGCGAGCGCGGCACTCGACAGCAGCGCCCCGTAGGCGTGCGCGGCGATCTCGCCATCGTCAGGAACCGAGCCAGGCTCAAGCCGCGAGAGGCTCAGCGCGCCATGGTCTGACAGCTCGTCGAACTCGATGGCCTCTGCCGGTGATTCCTCAGCCGGCGCCTGGTCGCCTTGGCCGCCGACGGACGCCTCGATCTCAAGGTCAACGACGTCGTCGGCCCCGAGCTCGATGAGCTCCGGCTCAGGCGGAGGGCTCGCCGCCGCCTGGCGGGCAACCCACGCGCCGAGAGCACCGGGATCGACGGGACGCGGCAGCACGTCGAGCACGCCGAGCTCCGACATGAGAAGGTGCCTCAGCGTCGGCCCGGTCGCCACGTCGCTCGTTGCCAGGACCGGGACACCCGCAGCGCGGAGCCTCCGGAGCGCGGCCAGCAGCGGGGCATCAAGCGGGGGATCGACGCGTGCGACCACGAGCAGGCCATCGGAGGCGGCGACCTCACCGAGCTCCGTCGCTGTCGTGCACGAGGCCACCGACGCCCCGAGGACCGCCTCGACGCGCTCAGCATGCGTCGCCTCGTCGTCCACCAAAACCACGCTCAGGCCCCTGGAGTCCATCAACGGTTGCTCCCTGCTCAGATGGCGGGCAGCCCTGCCCGTACGAGCAGTTCCTGCACGACTCCGACGGTCTCCGCAATCTCGGAGTCGAGCCGCGCCCCCTGCGGAGCGATGCCTGAGACGGCGCCCGTGACGAAACCCCGCTCCACGCGGGTCGAAGGCAGCGCGGTCTCGCCCGTGCCGCTCGAGAGCCGGTGCCGCGACTCCAGGTCTCGAAGCCGGCTCCAGGCGGTCGCCGCGCCCCTGACCAGCCTGCGGTCCAAGGTGCCGGCCACACCGAGCCGGTCAATGGCATCGGGGGTGCTCACCCGCATCCGGCCAGGCCATCGGCCCTGCTGGATCGCCTCGAGCTGAAGGAGCTGGACCGCCATCTCGAGGTCCGCCCGCCCGCCCGGCATCGACTTGATTTCGAGACACTGCGTCGCGGCGCGTGCCTCACGCCACTTGCGGCGGATGCCCTGGGCGGCGTCGGCCGCCGCGGCGACATCGGTCATGCCGATCACCTCGCCGACAAGGTCGTCGAGCCGGCGTGCCAGCCTCGCGGCGGTGGCGATCGGCCGTGAGCGGAGCAGCGCCAGGCGCTCCATGGGCGTGGCGCGCTCGGCGTAGTAGTCGCGCAGCCCCGACAGGGTCGGCACGACCGCGCCCTGCCCCCCGTCGGGACGCAGCCGCAGGTCGACGCCGTAGAGCCGTTCTTGCCGCCGCGGCGGGTCGAGCAGCCCGACCCAGCGCTGCACGAACCGGGCGTAGTCTGCGGCGAGGCTGGGCGCGTCGTCGAGCACGAACACAAGGTCGAGGTCAGAGCCGAAGTTCAGCTCCCTGCTGCCGAGGGAGCCGAGCGCGAGCAGACCGAGACGCTCGGCGTGCCGCCGATCGAGGCGCGGAGAGAGGTCACGCAACGCCTCGTGCTTGGTGGCCTCGACACAGGCATCGGCGAGCTGCGACAGCGCGCGTGCACTTCCGCGCGCATCGAGCCGACCCGCGAGGACGGCCTCCCGAATGCGCAATTCCTCGCGCCGCCGCACGCTGAGGATCGCGACAGCGCGCGACTCCCCGTCCCTGGCGTCGCCTAAACCGCTCCGCGCCAGCGCGGCGGCGATCGCCTCACGCATCGCGTCGAGCGGGGGAACCGGGCGGGGTGGACCAACGAGGGACGCCCCGATGTGCGCGCCGATGCCGGCCTCCGACGGATTCCCGTTGGACGGCGGCAAGGATGTCACCGCATGGAGGCCGTTGAGACGTGACTGCATCGCACCACTCGAGTCATGAGAGGCTACCGCGACCCACGTGGACCGCCAAGCGAGACTTTCGGCTTTCGTCGCCGCCGACACCGGCGTAGGCACGCGCCGATGTCAACACCGCTGCCAGGAATCGTGCTCACTGCGTATCCGTCGCCGGCGCCGATCGCGCCGTGGCTCACGCTGAACCCGGTCCCATTGCACCGCGGCCGCAGCTTCGCGATCCACGAGGTCGAGGGACACGATGGCCGGTGGCTCGCCAAGGTGCCGTGGCTTCCGGCGGAGGCGCCCGCAGAGGTCCGGGCGGAACGGAACGAGCTACTCCGACGGGAGCATGCGCTCCTTGAGCTTGGCCTGCCAGCGCTCCCCGCACCCGGCGGGCTGTTCCGCGTCGCGGGGGCCGGGGGCGACGCGCTGGTCCTGTCCCGGACCGAGGGTCAGACCCTGCTCGAGCGAGCGAGGCGCTCCGGCCCGCTTTCGCTGGCCGAGGGACTCGAGCTGGCGCGGGGGATCGCGACCGCGCTCCGGGGACTCCACGCCGGCGCCTGGGTGGCGCGTGGGCTGACCCCGGAGCATGTGGTGCTCGGCGAAGGCGGGCGTGTCTCGCTCGTGGGAACCGGCAACTTCTGGCCCAGGGCGACACGGGTCTCGATTGCCAAGGACTCGGTCGACCCCCGCTACTCGGCGCCCGAGGTCCTGTGGGAGGTCTCCGGCACCTTTGTCGTGCCCCGTGCCGACCTCTACTCGCTGGGCGCACTGCTGGCGTTCGCCTGGACCGGAGAGCACCCGACCGGACGCCCGGATGCCCCGTTCACCGATGCAGCGTACGACGCCTTCGAGCGGCTCCCGAACGGGGCACGGCTGCTGATCGCCCACAACATGCAGGCGCTGCACAAGCATCGCTTCGCTTCGGTGGACCGACTGCTTCCGCACCTCGACCTCGAGACGCTCCCTTCGGCGACCACCCAGGGGTTCGGCACCGTCTCGCTCACGCGGCCGCTGGAGCGGAGTGTCGAGGCGCCGACCGGGCCCGTTGGCAGCCTCTCTCCCGGACCGCTGGTCTCACGGCCGCGGCCGTCGAGTGATGCGGGTCAGGAGCAGCCTCCCAGCTCGCCTCGGCCGCTGCCGGAGGAGGCCTCTGCCGAACTGTCGCGCCCGTTCCTCGCCGGTCGCATGGGCCGGGCATTCGGATGGGCGCTGCTCGCCCTGCTGGCGGCGTCGATCGCGGCGCGGCTGCTTCGCTGAGGCGCCGACCGCCTACTTCGACGGGAGCTCGCCGAGCCGGACGTCGACGGCCGACTCCCGGCCGTTGCGGAAGATCGACAGGCGCGCGGTCGAGCCGACACCGGCGGCGGAGGCCTCGAGCCGAAGGTCCGCCCCAGAGCGGATCTCCTTGTCGTTGAACCTCACGATCACGTCGCCCGGCAGCATGCCGCCCTTGTCGGCCGGGCCACCGGGCACGACGCGCGCGACGAGCGCTCCCTTGGGCTCGGGGAGCCGGAGCTGCATGGCGGTCTGGGCGTCGATGTCGCCAAGCTGCACGCCGAGCCAGGAGCGGGAGACGTGCCCGGAGGCGCGAAGCTGCCCGATGACCTGGCGCGCCATGTTGATCGGGATCGAGAAGCAGATCCCCTGGGCCTCGCGGTTGATGGCGGTGTTGATGCCGACGACCTCTCCGGCCATGTTGATCAGCGGCCCGCCGGAGTTGCCCGGGTTGATGCTCGTGTCGGTCTGCAGGAAGTCGACGTAACGGACGTTCCCGCCGATTGGCACGTCGCGCCGACCCTTGGCGCTGAGGATGCCCGCGGTGACCGACGAGCTCAGCCCGAAGGGGTTGCCGATCGCGACCACCCAGTCGCCGACGCGGATGCGGTCAGAGTCGCCGAGCCGCAGCGGACGCACGCCCGCGACAGGCGCGATCTTGATGACCGCGATGTCGGTCGCGGGGTCGGTACCGATGATCTGGGCCGGGACCTCCCGCTCATCGAAGAGCTTCACGCGCACATCGCTGGCGCCCTCGACCACATGGACATTCGTCAGGATGTAGCCCTGGTCATCGACGAGGAAGCCTGTCCCGAGGCTCTCGGAGCGCCTGGACTGCGGCGGGACGTAGGTGGGCCCCCTGAACGGGTCCCACGCGTAGCCTCCGGGGCGAACGAGGTTCACCTGGGTCGTGTAGATGTTCACGACGCCCGACTGCACACCCTCGACGAGGTCGGCAAAGGAGGCCGGGGCGCCGGGGAACGGGGTGACCGGAGTGCGCACCTGCGGGAGCGCCGGTGCGGGCGGAGCAGCAGACGGCAGGGCGACGGGCGGAGGCGGTGGAGCCGCTGGCGCGAGGGCTGCCTGTGCTGGCGGCACTCCACGGCCGGGTTCGCCGGAGCCAAGGTTGTCTGGCTGCAGCGGGGCCGGCTCCGCGGCGGAGCCCTCGGTCCAGCCGGTCTGGCCGTGAAAGACGTCGACCCTGCAGGCGGTCGACAGGCCCGGCAGGAGCAACACGAGCCCGGCAATCAGGGACGCTTTCATTGGCTTCACGCTGGCTCGGCGGGTTGGTGGGTACGCCGGCTCGCCTCGACGAAGGCGAGGCGCAGCTCGTACACGACGGCACCGAGCAAACGGGCCTCGTCTTCAGATAGATTCCCGCGGGTCTTCACCTCGAGCATGGCAAGGAGCTCAATCTGGTAGCGTGAGGCCTCGAGCGCCGCGGCGTCGACCTCGACGGAGGCGTCTCCCTTGAGCCCGAGCTCGAGGAGCGCTGCCTCGCGCAGCGACAGGACGAGGGTGGTGAAATCGACGACCGATGACGGGGTCGACGCGGTCTCGGGAGCGGTGCTGGTCATGGGTGGCCTCCGAGCTGGCTTCGGTCGCCTGCGGGAGTCGCGCTTGAAGGCGACGGCGAATGTAGGGTAGGACTAGCCGTAGGATTTCGCGATGCAACCGAGACGACACGTGCGGGTGCCCGACGACAAGGATGCTCCATGAACAAGACGTGCGCGTGGCTGATGCTGGCAGCACCCCTTCTGTTGTGGTCCTGCACGGCGAGTGACTCCGCGTCGGGCTCCGACGAGGATGCCGCCGGCGACACCCAGGGCGACGGCAGCCCGGGCGTCGATGCAGACACAACCGACACACGGCCCGACAGCACACCCGACAGTGGCGACGACGCGAGCGAGGATACCGGCAGCCCCGACACCACCGTGGATCCGGGTGACTTCGGGCAGCCCTGCGCGTCCGACCGGGACTGCCAGAGCGGGTACTGCATCGAGGGCCCCGACGACGAGCTCGTCTGCACGCTCCGCTGCCGCAGCGCAGCGGACTGCCCCGACCCCGAGTATGACTGCCGGACAGTCGACTCGGGCGGCGATCTGGTGCAGATCTGCTACCCGCGCCCGAATGACCTGTGCCAGCCCTGCGCCTCGAACTCCGAGTGCGGCGGCCTCAACGACGACTGTGTCGCGCTCGAGGACGGCAGCTTCTGCGGCCGCGACTGCTCCGGTGGCATCGCCTGCCCTGAGGGCTACGTCTGCTCGCAGA
>JBILLP010000034.1:0-12261 GCA_044376025.1 Bradymonadia bacterium | reverse complement strand
CGTGACCCCCTTCAGCCGAGCCTCGAACGAGGCCCGCAGGCCTTCCGAGACGCCGAGGTCCGATCCCGACGCGACGGCCCGCAGAAGGTCGCGGGCGTCCCAGTGCTGCTCTGCGCAGCCCCGCACGAAGGTCGACCAGACCGAGTCGTCGCGGCGCCGCTCCGACGCCGGCAGCCCTGCCACCCGCGCGAAGAAGCTCGCCACCTTCGACGACTCACAGACCCGCGGGGTCACCGTCGAGGCGAGCCCGGCACGCACCTCCGTCGGCACCGCCGCGTCGGTCATCTCATTCAGCAGCGCGTTGATCATCGCGTCCTGGTTCGGGTACTCGCCCGACGAGACCGCCGCGGCGATCGCCGCCGCCGACCTGCGGTCGACCTGGTCGCCCCGCAGCAGCGTCACGAGCTGTCCGGCCGTGCCCCCCGAGGTCAGCCGCACGCCGCCGAGCAGCGTCAGCGGTGAGTCTCCCGACCAGTCCGCGCAGTCGCGGCGGGTCCGCGCCTGGCACTCCAGCACGTCGCGCGCGGTCCAGCGTCCCGTCCGCACCAGGACCGCCCGGTCTGACGCCGACTTCGGCTCCGGCGACGAGTCAAGCTGCTCGCCCCGCGAGCGAAGTCCCGGGTCGTCGGCCGGCAGGCTCTCGACCACCGCGGGAGCCGCCGCCGCGACCGCCGGCAGCCCCGAGGCCAGCGAGAAGCTCACGATCGAGCGGGCGAACGCCCCGCTCCGCTGCCCCAGCTGCGCCCCGAGCGCCGCCTGCGCCGGTGTCCCGACCGCCGCAGAGAAGCCATTGCCGTGCACCTCGGGCCGAAAGCCCGTCTCCATCGCTGCGACCACCGCGCCGAGGCGGGCCTCGTCGCCCTGCACCCTGCCGAGCAGGCCTGCCAGCCAGGCCCCGTCCTCACGGGCGCCGGCGCCCAGCACGTAGCGGACAGCCTCGCCCAGCACCTCGGCCGACACCTGCGTCGCATAGGCATCGACCCCACGGCAGGCGGCCGCCGCCTCGCCGGCCGGTCGGCCCGCCTGGCACGCGACCCTCGCCTCGACCTGCTCGGCAGTCAGCCCCGGCTGCACCGGTCCGCACTCGAGCGTCGCAGCGCCACCCTGCGACGCGGCGCAGGCAGTCAGCGTGACGGTGGCGATCAGGACGGCGGCGGGGGCGAGGGCGAGTCGGTTCATGCGTCGGTCGAGGGTTCGGGGTGGGGCGTGGGAGCCGGCAGCCTCGCCGCGGCGCGCCCGGGCGTCAGCCGACCCGTTCGCCGCGGCATCGCGACCCGGTCCCGGGCGGAGCAGCAAGCCGCCGCTGCGTAGCGCGACACGGCGCCCTGTGTCGAGAACGGGCGACTCGACTGCCCCGGGCCGCCCGGCTCAGTGCTCGCCGAGGTGGTCGAGAAGTCCCTCGTAGGCGACCGTCAGCTCCTGTGAGAGCTGCGTCGCGAGCTTCTCGCCCTCGCCCCGGGCGGTGAACCGGTCGGGGTGGTAGCGCCGCATCAGCGCCCTGAACTGCCGTCGCACCGCCGCAGCGTCCGACCCGGGCTCGAGCTCGAGGCGGGCATACCAGAGCCGAACCTGCGCGGCGTGCAGGGGGTTGCCCGCGTGCATGCCGTTCGCGAGGCGCCGCTGCTGGCGGGCGAGCTCCTCCTCGAGCGAGGCGCGCAGCCAGGCCTCGAGGCCGCCCTGCGCCTCGACCTCGTGGAGCCGCGCCTGCAGCTTCCGCGCCCGGGCGCGCGCACGATCAAGGAGGCTCTGGGCACCGTTCGCCATCGTCACTCGACTCTGCGCCTTTGTCACCGGCGGATCAAGTGCCGCAGGCCCGGGATCAGCCGCGGGGCTCGTTCTCCCACCGGAGCGTCGCCGGCCCCTCGAGCCTGTAGCCGGCCCCGCACGCACCGCACCGGGTCGTCGCGCCGACAGCGTCGACCCCGAGCTCGAGCCGCTCCCCGCACTGGCAACGCCACGCCGTCTGGCGCGCCGGGCTGCCGACAACCTGCGCAAAGGCCGGCACGTCGCGGGTGACGACCGCTCCGGCGCCGACAAAGGCGAACCGGCCGACCTCGACGCCGCAGACGATGGTGGCGTTCGCCCCGATCGTCGCGCCGCGGCGCAGCACGGTCCGGGCAAAGGCGTGCTTGCGCGAGACGTGGGCGCGGGGGTTCGTCACGTTCGTGAGCACCGCGGAGGGCCCGACGAACACATCATCCTCGAGCTCGACCCCCTCGTAGAGCGAGATGTTGTTCTGGATGCGGCAGCCTGCGCCGATCCGGACGCCCGGCGCGACAAAGCCGTTCTGCCCGATCGACGTGCGCTCGCCCACCGCCGCGCCGGTCGAGATGTGGCTGTAGTGCCAGATCCGGGCGCCACGCCCCACCTGCGCGCCCTCGTCGAGTGTCGCCGTCGGGTGCACAAAGAAGTCGCGCTCCGCGGGCGGCTCCTCGCCCAGCTCGACCGCATGGCCGTCGTTGTCCATCGACTTCTGGGCGGCCTCGATCACCCGGAGCACGTCGAGGCCCTCACGGGCGTCGGTCACCGGCGGGCGCCGCGTCGCGATCGACTCGATGAAGGCCATCGCCTCTGCCTTGAGCGGCTCAAAGGGCGTGAACGGCATCGGGATCGGATCGGAGGGCGTCGTCACCGGGCGGCCGTCCTCGAAGGTGACGTGCTTCTCATGGAAGACCAGCTTGTGCTCGGCGAGCTCGTCGAACACCAGCATGCCGGCGTCGCCGATCACGATCAGGCGCTGCTCCCGGATCGGGTGCACCCAGCTCGCGAACACGTGGGCCTCGACCCCGCTCGCGAAGGTGAGGCGGGTGTTCACGATGTCGTGGATCCGCGGCTGCACGAAGGCTGACCCGCCACAGGTGACCCGCGTCGGCAGCGCGCCCGTGATCGCCAGGATCGTCGAGACGTCGTGGGGTGCGAAGCTCCACAGCACGTTCTCGACATTGCGGATCCGGCCCCAGCCGAGCCGGTGCGACGCGATGTACTTGAGCGTGCCGACCTTGCCCGACTGCGCCAGCCGGATCGCCTCGACCACGGCGGGGTGGTACCGCAGCACGTGACCCACCATCAGGATGCGGTCGTTGGCCTCGGCGACTGCCATGTTGCGCAGCGCCTCATCGACCGAGAGCGCCAGCGGCTTCTCGCAGAAGGCGTCGCGGCCCGACTCGAGCACGCGCCGCGCGATCGGGCCGTGGGTGATCGCGGGGGTCGCGATCGCCACACCCTCGACCTGCGGGTCTGACAGCACGTCGTCGATGCGGCTGGCGGTCGACACGCCCGGGTACTGCTTGCGGATCGCCTCGAGCCGAGGCTCGTCGCTGTCGACGACCCACCTCAGCCGGCCGAGCTCGTGGAAGATGCGGACAAGGTTCTTGCCCCAGGGGCCGGCGCCGGCCACGGCGATGTTGGGAGTGCTCACGACGACTCAGGACAGCAGGGAGGCGGGTGGCCGGCCAGGGCAGGATCACCGCGGGCGGCAGCGGGCGATCCTCTACCCGCTTGCCTTCGGGGCTGGCAATGCCGGCGCGCCCGCGCCGCTTGTTGCCACGCCCTGCCCGCACTAGCGGAGCCTTCCTGCCCCGAGCTCCCCGCGAGCCTGACGTGTCCGAACTCGCACGCATCGCCCGATCGTCCCTCCCCACGTCGGGAGCCACCGTGGTGCCGTTGGCCGACCGGCGCTCCGCCGTGGTGGTGGTGCTCGGCGACCGGGTCGATGCCTGGGTCAACCGCTGCCCTCACCTGTCGGTCGAGCTCGACCGGCATGGCGACGATATCTGGGACCCGACCTCTTCGGAACTGGTCTGCACGGTTCACGCGGCGCGGTTCGAGCCGCAGAGCGGCCTGTGCATCGACGGTCCCTGCGAGGGCCTCTCGCTTGAGCGGTTGCCGGTTGAACTCGTCGGCGCGACGGTGGTACTGCGACGGCCCCCTCTGGTCGACGGCCCGATGCGCGTCGCCGCTCCCCGCCGGCTCGAATGAAGCGAACGCATCCCCTACGCTGCTCCTCCCCGTGGTGCGTGGCCGCGCTGCTGCTGTTCGCGGCGGTGCCCGCCTGCCGGCGAACGCCCGGGGAGAAATGGGCGGAGCGCCCCGCCGCGTCGCCCGAGGCGTCAGGCGCTGCACCGGCCGAGGCATCGGGCGCTGTGCCCGGGGCGGCCGAGGGTTCGGGACCTGCGTTGCCACCGGGGTCGCCGCCCGGGCTGCCTCCGCTGCCGCCTCCGCTGCCGACCGTGGCCGAGCCGGTGCCGGCGCTCGCCGGGCTGCTCGCGCCGCTGGGGTTTGTGCCAGGTGAGCCGGTCGACCCGGGGGCGATGGTGCCGCTGCCCGGGGTGGCGCGCGCGGAGGCGGGGCGCTTTCGCCGTGGCGAGGAGGTGATCGATGCGCTCGTGGTATCCTACCCGAACGCCCGGTTCGCCCGCCCGCACGTCAGCGACGCGAACACGCCCGACCCGGGCGCGCGGCTGCCTTCACGCCTGGCGGTCTCGCGCGCCGGGCTCGTGCTCGAGGTCCGGGGCCTCGACGCGCGGGTTGTCCGCGAGGTCGTGGGCAGGGTCGCCGCCGGCTGGGGCGTGGCGCTTGACGCCGGCGGTCTGGGCGAGGCCGCGGCACCGGCAGAGGGGTCGGGAGCCCCGGCCGCGAGGTGACGCCCGGGGGCGGCTCAGCCCCCGGAGGCCTCCTGGCGGTCGGCCACCTGGTCGATGATGAGGCGAGAGGCCTCGGTGAGGCGGGTGAAGACGACGCCCATACCTGCATCGTGGCCGTCGGGGACCACCCGTACGACCTCGCCCTCGCCCTCGATGATGTGAAAGTCGTCGAGGTAGACCGAGAAGCGGAGCTCGACGTGGGTCCCGACCGGGTGCGGCGTCCGGGAGCGGATGAACACGCCGGTGCGGCTGATGTTCGTCACGTACTCGACCGCGAACTCCCCGATCCCGTCATAGGCCTCATTGACCTGGTGACGGCGATGCGCGCGCTGTTCAGACATGGCGACCTGCCTGCGGGGGGCGGCTGGTGGGAATGCGGTTCACTACGCGGAGTCGGGTCCGGGTGTCAAAGTGCCCGTGTCAGCCTGCGACGGCTGCCGGTGCCTGGGATGCGCGGTTCGAGGGGTTGTTTGTGACCTCGAAGTGGTCAGGCGCCATGCTCGTCGACGCGATGAGCTGCAGCTTCTTGTTGAAGCGGAGCTCGAGGTGCTTGAGCGACGCCTTCTCGTCCTCCTTGAGCGACGAGACGACGCGGGGGTGGGCGAGCACCTGGACGTCGTAGTGGGCCATGGTGCCGAGGTCGCGGTGCAGCTGCCGGAGCACCTCGGAGACGACGGTCTCGACCGACCGGACCTGCCCGGTGCCCCCGCAGGCAGAGCAGGGCTCGCAGAGCATCTGCTCGATGCTCTCCCGCGTGCGCTTGCGGGTCATCTCGACGAGGCCGAACTCGCTGATCTTGGTGATCTTCACGCGGCCCTTGTCGCCCTGCAGGGCGTCATCGAGCGCACGAAAGACGGTGTCGCGGTTGGTGTGGTGCGACATGTCGATGAAGTCGATGATGATCAGCCCGCCGATGTTGCGCAGCTTGAGCTGGTAGGCGATCTCGCGCGCGGCCTCGACGTTGGTCCGCAGGATGGTGTCCTCGAGCCCGTCGCTGCCGACGAACTTGCCGGTGTTGATGTCGATCGAGGTCAGCGCCTCGGTCTTCTCGATGACGAGGTAGCCGCCCGAGGGGAGCGGGACCTTTCGCTGAAGCGCGCGCTGGAGCTCGAACTCGATGCCGTAGGCGTCGAAGATCGGCTCCTTGCCGACGTAGAGCTCGACCCGGTCGGCCAGCTGCGGCATGACGCGGTCGATGAACTCGAGGATGCGGTCGAATTCGTCGCGCGAGTCGACGATGAGGCTGTCGAGGTCAGAGGCGGCGAGGTCGCGGGTGGCGCGCAGCACGAGGTCGAGGTCCTCGTAGAGCCGCTTGGGGGCCCGCACGCCGTCGCGCCGCTTGAGCACGTCGTTCCAGATGCCGATCAGAAAGGACATGTCCTGCCGGATCAGCTCGGTCGGGACGCCCTCGCTGGCGGTGCGGACGATGAAGCCACCGCCCTTGGGGCGCATCTCCGCGGCGATGTCCCGCAGGCGCTTGCGCTCCTTCTCGGAGGCGATCTGCCGCGAGATGCCCAGGTGGTCGACCGTGGGCATGAAGACGAGGTGCCGGCCGGGCAGGGTGATGTGGCAGGTGACCCGGGCGCCCTTGGTGCCGATCGGGTCCTTGACGACCTGCACGAGCACGTCCTGTCCCTCGCGCAGGAGCTTGTCGATCGGCTTGGGCGGACCCTTGCGCCGCGGCGGCTCCTCGCGGTCGTCGTCGTCGGAGGCCTCGAGCGGGGCGTGCTGGTCGTAGACGTCATCGACGTGGAGGAAGGCCGCCTTCTCGAGGCCGATGTCCACGAAGGCGGCCTCCATGCCGGGCAGCACGCGCAGCACTCGGCCCTTGTAGACGTTGCCGACGACGCCCCGCTTACGCCGGCGTTCGAGGTAGAACTCGGAGATGGAGCCGCTGGACAGGACCGCCACGCGCGTTTCTTGCGGGGCGGTGTTCATGACAAGGACATTCGACATGGTTGGACACGCGTGGCGCGTCGTGCCGGCCTCGCCGCAGCCCCGACCCTCGCCCCGGCTCGCGCGGACGGCACGTCGACACACCCCCGCCCTCCGCGTCACCGGGCCGTGGGCTCGCGGGGAGGCGGTGAAGCGGGCGCGTGAGCGCACAGACCTGCACGGTGGGGAGACGGTGGAGCAGCAACCGCAGGGGAGCGCCGACGCGCGTGAGAGCTGGTGGGAGAAGGCATCGCGGCGCGCGGCCGTAGGGAGAAGCCCTCTTCGCGCATCCGCTGACGGGCCCCATACACCGCATCGCTCCCGGGCTCAAGCAGCCTGTGCCACCCAGCACGTCAGTTTTCTCGGCTCCGGGGTGTGACGCCCGTGTCATACCTCGGCGGCTGGTCGTCGCTGCGAGCCGCCCGGCAGGCCCGCGCCACCACCCGGGCTGATGGCTCCGGGCCGCAGCAGGCAAGCCCCGGCGCCGCGGGGCCGGGGCGGCCGCCGGCAGCGCGGCAGATTCAGGGCGCCCTGAACCGCGGCTGGCACGCCGCTTGAATCCGTCAGCCATCGAGCGTCTGGAACGTGCGCTTCCCAGCTTGCCCGGGCCTCGCAACCACAACTCAGCGCCGCGCGTGTCGGACCGACCCGCGCGGCGCTCCGACTTTTGGCGCCGGCCCCCGGAGTGCCCGCGGCGACCCCGGCGCTTGCGCCCCACGCACCGGCCGCCTAGCCTCCGGCTGCAACCTCATCCCCCGCCGCTCCCGGGCAGCCGCACCGCTTCGCGACTGCCTCCGCGGTCCTTTCCTGCCGCTCCTCCTCTCCCTGGCTCCATGAAGGCACGCATCAAGGCCGCCGTCGAATCCGGCATCCTCCACAAGCTCGGCCGCTCCGCGTTCGCGCTCTACCTCCGCGACATCCGGAGCCTGTCCAGCGAGGACCTCAGCACCCTCGCCCGGAGGCTCGAGCTCGAGGGCACCTCGGGCATGCGCAGGCCCGACCAGGTGCTCCAGGTCGCCAAGGCCCTCGACAGCGAGGAGATCACCCAGCTCGGTGAGGGCTGCCTCGACATCCACGAGGAGGGCTTCGGCTTCTTGCGGGTGCCCGAGCACAACTACCTCCCCTGCCCGTACGACATCTTCGTCAGCCCCTCGCAGATCAGGCGCTTCAACCTGCGCAAGGGCGACACCGTCGCCGGCAAGGTCCGGCCCCCCAAGGAGGGCGAACGCTTCTACGCGCTGCTCAAGCTCGAGTCGGTCAACGGCGAAGACCCGGAGCGCTCCGCAGAACGTCCGCTCTTCGAGAACCTGACGCCCCTCTACCCCGTCACGCGGCTTCGGCTCGAGCACGACCCCGCCGACATCTCGACCCGCGTGCTCGACCTGTTCGCCCCCATCGGCAAGGGCCAGCGCGCCCTGATCGTCGCTCCCCCGAGGACCGGCAAGACGATGCTGATGCAGGCGATCGCCAACGCGATCATCGTCAACCATCCCGACACCTACCTGATCGTGCTGCTGATCGACGAGCGGCCCGAGGAGGTCACCGACATGGAGCGGCACGTCCACGGAGAGGTCGTCTCGTCGACCTTCGACGAGCCGGCCGAGAAGCACGTCGCCGTGGCCGACATGGTGATCGAGAAGGCCAAGCGCCTCGTCGAGCATGGTCGCGACGTCGTGATCCTGCTCGACTCGATCACGCGCCTCGCCCGCGCCTACAACACCGTGGTCCCGCCGTCGGGCAAGATCCTGTCGGGCGGCGTCGACAGCAACGCGCTGCACAAGCCCAAGCGCTTCTTCGGCGCGGCGCGCAACATCGAGGGTGGCGGCTCGCTGACCATCATCGCGACCGCGCTGATCGACACCGGCAGCCGCATGGACGAGGTCATCTTCGAGGAGTTCAAGGGCACCGGCAACTCGGAGTTCCACCTCGACCGCAAGCTCATGGAGAAGCGCATCTTCCCCTGCCTCGACCTGCACAAGTCGGGGACCCGCAAGGAGGAGCTGCTGCTCGAACCGGACGTGCTCTCGCGCATCTACGTGCTGCGGCAGCACTTCCTGGCGCCGCTGAACACCACCGACGCGATGACGTTCGTGCACGACTGGCTCTCGCGGACCGCGACGAACCAGGAGTTCCTCGACTCGATGAACAAGTAGCCGAGACACCGTAGCGCCGCGGCCACCCCGCGGCTCGATGCGACATCGCTTGCCGTCGCGGCGTGGCAGCGCCGTGGGAGATCGAGCCTGACCGGGCCCGCCTACCCGCCCGTTGGGTAGGTCACCGGCGCCCCCGGCGTATCGAGCACCACCCGGTAGACGCTCGGGCCCGACAGCGACGTGACGTAGATGGAGCAGGGGTCGAAGCCCGGTCCGCGCCCGAAGGCCATGCTCGCCGGCGTGCTGAGGCCGGTCACGACGTTGACGGTCTGCCCGGTCGCCGGGTCGATGCGGGCGATCCGCCGCTGCAGGTTCGCCGCGACATAGACGCGGCCGCGCGCATCGACCGCCATGCCGTCGGGCGTCGAGCCGTTGCCGAGCCGGGCGATCTCGCGGCCGGTCCCGTCGACCGGGAGCCCGCTGCCGTCGACGTCAAAGGCCGTGACCTCGCCGCGGGTCGTGAAGGTCGACGCCACGTAGAAGGTGGTCCCGTCGGGCGAGTAGGCCATGCCGTTGGGCGACGCGACGCTGGTGAGGAGGTCGACCGTCTCACCCGCCGGCGACACGAGGTAGATGTGCGGCGCGAAGTCATCGGAGACGAGGACCGAGCCCGTTGGGGTGACCAGCACCGCATTGCCGCTCGGGATGGTCGTCGAGAGCACCGTCACCGTGCCATCGAGCGCGATGCGGGCCATGCCGCCGTCGACGACGGTCGGCGCGGTCGAGGCGCCCATCTGTGCCGCGACCAGCCCATCGGCCACCGGCGCGAGGCCGAGCGCCGACGCGACCTCTGCCAGCGGTTCGTGGCTGCCGTCGGCCGCCACCCGGTGGATCACGCCGCCTCCGGAGACGTACAGCAGCCCGTCGGGGCCAAACGCCGCGCCCTCGGTGGTCTCGAAGCCGGTCGCGAACTCCACGGCCGTGCCTGGGGCGAGGTCGCCGACGCAGGCGGGGTCGGGGGGGCCAAAGATCGGCGCGCCCGTGTCGGCGGTGGTGTCGCCGGCGTCGGCCGTGGTGTCGTCGGCGTCGGCCGTGGTGTCGTCGGCGTCGGCGGTGGTGTCGTCGGCGTCGGCGGTGGTGTCGCCGGCGTCGGCCGTGGTGTCGTCGCCTGACGCGTCGGCTTCGGTTCCCGGACTCGCCCCGTCATCGCTGCAGGCGGTCAGCAAGACCGCGGCGACGAGAGGGGCGCGTAGGCAGTCGAGTGTACGCATCGTGGTTCCCTCCGTGCGAAGGCCCCGGTAGGGGAGTCCGACGCTCTCGCGTCATGAGACGTTCGACGCAAGTCTGCATGGCGTGAGTGCGTCAAGTCCAGCAAGATGATCATGGCAACTGCAGCATCCGAACCCCCACACAGCGAGGAACGGGAGCACCAGCTCACGATGCAGGTCTTCTCGTTGTCGGCCGCGCTGGTGGGCGTCTGTCTGACCGGCATCGGTGTCCTGCAGGTCATCGCGTCGCAGACGAAGCTCTCGTCGGTCGCCGACGAGGTCCTGGCCGGCGACGCGCTGCTGTTCATGGCGACCTGCATGCTGTCGTTCTGGTCGTTCAAGACGCGTCAGCAGCGCCGTCGCCGCATGCTCCGCGTCACCGTCGACGTGATCTTCAACATCGCGCTGCTGTTGATGGTCATCGTGTGCGCGATGGTGACCTGGGTCGTGACGTGAGTCATCCCGAAGCGAGCGCCTGCCAGACCGCGTGGAACGATCGTGGGTGGAGCAGGTAGGAGAGGTGGGTGAACCCGGGCATGGAGACGACGTCGGCACCTTCGACGAGCGCGGTCTCGTGGGGCAGCAACAGCAGGTCGGCGTCGCTCCAGAAGGTCACGAGCCGTGGCATCGTCGGGGGTCCCGGCCACGGGAGTTGCGTCGCGATGGCGCGCAGGATCGGCGAGTCCGGGCGCAGGCCGAGCGTCTGGGGTGTCGCGGCGTAGCGGGCCGCATGGGTGCCGCCGTGGGGCGTGCCGAGGGTGACGAGGGTGGCGATCCTCGCCGCAAAGCCGGGGTCGAGCAGGGCGGTCCGTGACACGAGGCCGCCCTGGCTGTGCGCGACGAGATCGATGCGATCCCCGGGCCCGAGCCGGTTCGCGTGCACGACGTCGTCGACGAAGGCTCGAAGCTGCTCCGCCATCTCGACCACGGTGGGCAGGCCCGCGAAGGCGGGGGCGTAGCTCCGTGTGCGGCCCAGCGTGCTGAACCACGTCTGCATGAGGTAGAAGTTGCCTGGGTCGCCGGCCATGCCGTGCACGAAGATGACCACGCGGTGGCCGTCGGCAGCGAGCGGCTCGACACCACGGCGGCGCGGCAGCAGTTGGCCGATGCCGACGAGGGGAGCGTGCACCAGGTGGCGCCGAAGGTCGGGGTCGACAGCCCGGTAGGCGCTCGCGACCGCCTGCCCGCCCGACACGGCGGCCGAGGCGATGGCACGGCCAGCGGTGAGCGCGCCGGCGGCGGCCGCACGGCGCAGGGCATCGAGCCTTGGCTGCGACGTACCCTGGCTGGCGCCGGCGGCGGCGTCATGCTCGGCTTCGGGCTCGGCGGGGATCGGATCGGGTCCCGGTGTGGGCGGCATGGCGTGTGCTAGGCAGGGGAGCCTGGAGCGTGGCACGAAGCCGCACGCGGCGCCACCGCAATCTCGATGCGCCGGGGAGGTGGCGGCCGCGGGCTGCAGAGTCGGCCCAGTGGCATCGCGGGCGGGGCAATCGCCTTGACGCGCGCCGCGCTTCCGCCTACGAAACGCGGCCTCTTTGGGCCGACAGGTCTGCCTCGAATACGACCGAGGAACGAACGATGAAAGACGGTATCCATCCGAAGTACAACAACGTGATCTTCGTCGACGGCGACAACGAGATCATCACCAAGTCGACGGTCCGCTCGGGCAAGACCCGCGACATCGACGGCGTGTCGCACTTCGTGGTCGAGACGGCGATCAGCTCGTTCACGCACCCGTTCTGGACGGGCCAGACCCGCATCCTTGATACCGCGGGCCGCGTCGAGCGCTTCAACCGCCGCTACAACCGCGGCTGAGTCCCCCGGGGTTCGCTGTGCGGCGGCGTCCGCCGCGAACCCTGTCACGGAGCCTGTCGGCGATGAGTCTCACGGTCGGCGGCCAGGCAGTGATCGAGGGCGTCATGATGCGGACCCCTCGCGCCATGACCGTCTCTGTGCGCCGCAGAGATGGCAGCATCGAGGTTCACGAGACGACGTGGCGCTCCGTGGCTGACGCCGCGCGCTTCTTGCGCTGGCCGATCTTTCGCGGCGGGCTCGTGCTCTACGAGTCGATGCTCAACGGCCTGTCGTCGATGCGGTGGAGTGCGGAGCGCGTCATGCTCGACGAGGCGGAGGCCTCTGGAGAACCCGTCGCGGCGTCGGAGTCGGGCGGGCTGACCGCGGCGATGGCTGTCAGCTTGCTGCTCTCGTTCGGCCTCTTCGTCGCCGTGCCGCACCTCGTGACGCTCTTCTTCGGCAGGGTGCTCGGCGTCTCTGCCCTCGACGGCACGTCGGTCGCCTTTCACCTGACCGTGGGGGCGACGA
>JBILLP010000387.1:0-3991 GCA_044376025.1 Bradymonadia bacterium | reverse complement strand
ACCTGCGCCAGGCCCGCGGCGACCCAGGCCCGGAGCTCGTCCAGGACGGCACCGGGACGCCCGTCGGTGCGGCGAAACAGCTCCCGCGCGCCGTCTTCGGGCAGGTGCCAGATCGGCTCCGGGCCGGCGAAGAGGTCACGCATGGCCTCCTCGCTCCACCAAGTCCGGCTCGCGACCCGCGCCACCAACGCCGCGGAGCGAGCCCCCGAAGACGCCCCGGTGCCCGACAGCAGGTCGATGACCTCGCGTGCGCTGCCCGGTCGCGCCACCGCTTCGCGCGCGAGCAGGCGGTCGATCACCGCCGCGACCGCGTCGGGCGCCGCGACCCCCTGTGCCGCCAGCGACGGGGCGTCGTGCTGCACGCGGTGCATCATCGAGGTGCCCGACTCCCCGCGCGGCGTCGGCAGGCCGCCCGCAAGCGCGGCGTAGAAGAGCACCCCGACGGCGTAGAGGTCTGACCGTACGTCGCCGCGGCGGCCAAGCAGCTGCTCGGGGCTCAGGTAGCCGGGCGTGCCGACGATGCCGTGGTGCCGCACGAGCGCGCCGTCGGGGTCGACGCCGGCGGCGACACCGAAGTCGAGCAGGGTGACCCGCCCGTCGGCTCCCACGAGCACGTTGCCCGGCTTGAGGTCGCGGTGCACGACGCCGTGGGCATGCACCCGGTCGAGGATCTCGAGCAACGCGATCGCCGGCCCCCGGAGCTTCTCCCAGCTCATGGCCCCCTCGACGCCCGGGAAGGGCCGGCCGTCGATCAGCTCGGTGACCAGCCAGGGCATGCGGTCGCGGACCCCGTCGTCGACGAGCGACACGACCCCCGGCAGCCGCAGGAGCCGGAGCATCGAGACCTCCTGCCGCACCCACGAGAGGTCCTCGTCACCGGGATCATGCAGGACCTTGACCGCCACCAGCCCACCGGTGACCAGGTCGTGGGCCCGGTAGACGCGCCCGAACCCGCCGCTGCCCAGCAGCCCGTCGACATGGTACCGCCCTGCGAAGAGCCTGCCGGGCTCTGGCTTCGAGCCATCCCCAGCCTGCACCCTGCCACGGCCGAGTGACTCGCCCAGGGTCGATGCGATCTCGGCCCACCGGACTGGTGGCGGAGCGACGCGGATCATCTTGCCTCGAGAATGGGACAATCCTGACTACCACGTCTCGACGCAGCGTCCAGCGTCGTCGCGCGACAGCGAACCAGGGTCACGAGGCGGGTCACGGCGACCGTTCGAGCCAGTCGCTCACGACGCCGGCGAGCCACGGGCCGGCGTCGTTGCCAAGGTCGTGCCCTGCGGTGGCATGGGTCACGAGCGGGGCGTGGTAGCGGCGCGCAATCGCCTCCGAGCATGACGGGTCGCAGAGTCGGTCACCCGCGCTGTTGACCACGAGCAGCGGCACCGGCACCGACGCCGGCGCCCTGAAGCCCGAGGCCGCGACGAGCTGCGCGCCGAAGCTCCGCAGCGACATCGGGCGCTGCTGCCGGTACAGCGCCCACTCCGAGGCGACCGCATCGGGATCATCGCAGTGCGACGTGGTCACCGACAGCACGAGCCGCTCCCGCTCGGCGTCGTCGCGTGCGAGCACCGCGCGGGCGATCGAGGCCAGCGCGGCGGGCCGCATGCGCCGCCACGGCGGGCTCAGGTTCGCGACGCTGCTGTTGACGACCACGGCCGCCGCAAAATCCGAGGAGAAGCGTGAGGCCCAGTCGAGCGTCACCATGCCGCCGAGCGACACCGACAACACGCCCCAGGCCTCGCCGGATCGCTCGGGCAGCTCGAGCCATCGGCGCCGCAGGTCATCGACGATCCCCGCGATGCTCGCGGGCGACGCGCCCCCCGACTGCGTGCCCGCGCCCGGCAGGTCGAGCGCGACGACCTCTACGCCGAGACGGTCGGCTAGGGTGGTGCCGAAGGCGCCCCAGTGCCGCTGTTCGCGCCCCAGCCCGCGAAGGAGCAGCCATCGCCCGGGTCGGCCCGCGCTCATGGCGAGAAGCCCCAGTCGACCACCGCGCCGAAGCGCCGCGCCCAGTCAGGCTCGGAGTGCACCGCACCGGCCACGACGTCGCGACGCAGCTCGGCTGGCGCGAATCCCACCCCGGCGAGCGCGGCGAGCACCTCGTCCATCGCGCCGATCAGCTCGGTCGCGCTCCGTCCGAACACGACCTCTGCGTCACCGTAGTCGAGCGAGATGCGCATCGGTTGTCGCCGCCCCTGCGCGCGGACCACCTCTGCCATCGAGCCCCCGCTGATCGCAGGGAGCAGCGAGGGTGACAGCCCCAGCACACGCGAGAAGACCTCCTGCCGTGTCACTCCCGCGTAGAGGGCCAGCAGCCCGCCGCGGCTGCTGCCGGCGATGCCCGTGTGCTCGCGTCCCGGCAGTGTCCGGTAGCGCGCGTCGACCCAGGGCTTGAGGGTCTCGACGACGAACCCGACATAGGCGTCGGCTTCGCCGGGCGAGCCCTCGCAGCCGATCGAACCGGCGAACGGCGAGTATTCGCAGGCACGCCTCGGGCCGTTGTCGACCCCGACCACGATGACGCCGGGTAGCCACCCCTCGACGAGCGCCACCGTGAGCGTCTCGTCGACCTGCCACTCCGCACCGAACGCAGAGGTCGCCGTGTCGAAGAGGTTCTGGCCGTCTTGCATGTAGAGCACGGGGTAGCGGCGCCCCGAAGCCTCGTAGTCAGCCGGCACGAAGACGCGCACGGTGGCCGACCGGCCGAGCTGCGGCAGCTCGAAGCCGGGTACGATGTCGACACGACCGACGACGCTGCCGGCCACGGGCGCAACGCCCGCCCAGCCACCGACCACCGAGGCGCGGATGCCCGGCGATGCCGGCACGACCAGCGTCCGGTTGGCGCCCGGGCCGCGGAACCCAGACTCCTCGGTGGCCCAGTCTCCCAGCGTGAACTTGTAGCTCAGCGACTCGCCGGCTGCGGCCGCGGGCAGCTCGAGGCCCCAGGCACCGTGGCGGCCGGCGACCAGCGCCGCCTGTGTCCAGCCGTTGAACGAGCCGGCGACGTGGGGCGTGCGGCCCGCGGGCGTCGAGGCGGGCAGCGCCGCGATCGCCAGCACGAGGCCCCGCGCGTCGAAGGCCGGCGGCAGCCCGCGGGCGGGGTCGAGCGGCGCGAGGTCGTGCCCATCGTCGACCATGTCGAGGTCGGTGTCCGGCCGCATGGGGTCGGTGCCGAGCGCCGTCTCTTGCGAGCGGAGCAGCCCGTCGAGGTCGAGGTCATCGTCGGGTGGCGCGGTGTCGGCGCCCGTGTCGCCGTCGGCGGAGTCGGCCGCGGCATCCTCGGCGCCCGTGTCGCCATCGTCATCGACGGTGTCCGGTCCGGGCGCCGGCTCGACCGTCGGGTCGCTCGCAGCGTCGACCGGGACGGCCGCGGCATCTCGGCCGGGCTCGGCGTCAGGGGCCGTATCGCGGGCCGCGGGCGGCGCGGCGCCCGAGCACCCGGCGAGGGCCAGCACGAGGCAGATCGGAGCGAGCAGGAACGAGCGGTGCAAGGGCAACCTCCTCCAGCAACGCTCGATAGCGCGCCGCGTCGAGGCTGTCATGGGAGTCCGCGTTGAGTGTGGGCCACAAAGTGGTTACGGACTCGAGAAGTCGTCGAAGGTGTGCGCGGTACCGCGCCCAAGCCCGTCCAGGTCAACGATGTCGAATCTGAAGACAGCCCTCTCGCGCTCCAGCCTCCTCCTGCTGCTACTGGCCCTCGCCGCGTGCGGAGACGACGACGCCGGGTCACCGGCTGAGGACACTTCGTCTGACACCGGCGGGTCAGGGGATGACACCTCGACCGACACCGGCGACGACACGTCGGTCGATGACACCACCGATGCCGACACGTCGTCGACCGACGGCTCGGGCGACGACACCGAGACCGACACCGACCCCGGGACGGGCTACGACGTTCCCGCCGGATGCAACCCCCTGGCGGCGAACTGGGACTGCCTGCTTCCCTACCCCTCTGACTTTTTCGTCGAGGGCGAGGGCGCTGACC
>JBILLP010000386.1:0-3992 GCA_044376025.1 Bradymonadia bacterium | reverse complement strand
GTCACCCCTCGCAGGACCTCCAGATTCTCGACCGCGTGGTCTCCAAGGAGCACGCCCTCATCGAGCAGCGGAACGGCCAGTTCGTCATCCACGACAACGGCAGCCGCAACGGCACGCAGGTCAACGGCGAGGTCATCGTCGGCGTCAGGCCGCTCCGGCATGGCGACAAGATCGCCATCGGCGGTACCACGATGCTCTTCCAGACCGATCCGAGCGAGTCGAGCGCCCTCAAGACCAAGGTGGCCATCTTCGACGAGGCCGAGCAGGGCTCGGTCAAGAAGCGGCTTCGTGAGACCACGAACCGGCACTTCGCCAGGGCGGATCAGGTTGGCGACATCGAGCAGCTCCGCAGCGACTACGAGAAGCTCCGCATCGCCAACGAGCTCAACCAGTCCCTCTCCCTCGAGTTCGACCTCGACCGGCTGCTGAACAAGATCCTCGAGAAGGCCTTCGAGATGTTCCCCGCCGACCGCGGCGTCATCTTCCTGATCGACCCTGAGACAGGCGAGGTCTCGCCGGCGGCGTCCCGCGCCAAGTTCGAGGAGCTCTCCGCGAGCCGGGCGATCCGCGTCTCGCGCACCATCCTGCGCGAAGTGGTCGAGGAGAAGGCCGCTGTGCTCTCGAGCGACGCGACCATGGACAGCCGCTTCTCGGGCTCCAAGTCGATCATCCTGCAGGGCATCAAGGCCACCATGTCGGTGCCGCTGCTTTACCGCGAGAAGCTGCTGGGGATCATCCACCTCGACTCGCAGCTGACCAAGGGCGCCTTCACCGAGAAGGACCTCGCGCTGCTGAGCGGCTTCGCGCACCAGGCCGCCAACGCCATCGAGCATTCGCGCCTCGTCGCCAAGAACCAGAAGGAGATCCTCGCCCGCGAGCAGCTCTCCCGACTGCTGCCGACCGAGATCGTTGACCAGGTCATGGAGGGCAAGGTCGACATCCAGCGGGGCGGCGACCTCCGCGATGCGACCGTGCTGTTTGCCGACATCCGAGGCTTCACCCAGCTCGCCGAACGGACGCCTCCGCAGGAGATCGTCCGCATGCTCAACGAGTACTTCGAGGTGATGGTCGAGGTGATCTTCAAGGCCGGCGGCACCCTCGACAAGTTCATCGGCGACGCGATCATGGCCGTCTGGGGTGCGCCCATCGCGATCGAGGACCACTGCGGGCGCGCCGTGCAGGCCGCGCTCGAGATGCAGGCCGCCTGCGAGTCTCTCAACCGCGAACGCGCCAGGCAGGGCTTCGAGCCGATCCACATCGGCGTCGGCGTCAACACCGGAGAGCTCGTCGCCGGCTACATGGGCAGCAGCCGAGCCATGGACTACACCGTCATCGGCGATGCCGTGAACGTAGGGTCACGCCTCTGCTCCAATGCGGCGCGGGGAGAGGTCCTCGTCAGCCGCAGCGTCGTCGAACGCGTGGGTGGTCGCTTCCGCTGCGAGGCACTGCCGCCCACGCAGCTCAAGGGCAAGTCCGAGCTGATGTCGATCTACCGCGTCTGCGCCCTCGTCGAGTAGCCGAGATGGCGACCGCTTCGGTCGGCTCGTGATTCTCTGGCGGGGGGCGTCAGGTTCGTTTACACTTTGGCGCAGTGGCGTGTGTCGTCTCGACCCTGCGCCCTGTCGAAGAACCCCATGGCTGGCGCGAATCAACGATACGAAGTCATCGAGCGGCTCGACGCGGGCGGCATGGCGGAGGTCTTCCGCGGTCGCGCACTGAGCATCGAGGGCTTCGAGAAGCAGGTCGCCATCAAGCGCGTCCTGCCGAACCTCGCGCAGAACCAGAAGTTCGTGAACATGTTCCTCGACGAGGCGAAGCTCTCGCTCTTCCTCGGACATGCGAACATCGTGTCGGTCTTCGACCTTGGTCGCGCGGGTGAGACCTACTTCATCGTGATGGAGTTCATCGACGGCGCCAACCTCAAGAGCGTCTTCGAGATCGCCCGCAAGGCCTCAGACCGGATCCCACTCCCGCTGGCGGTCTACATCTGCATCGAGGTCTGCAAAGGGCTGTCCTACGCCCACGAGCGAAAGGACTCCAAGGGCAAGCCGCTCCGCATCGTCCACCGTGACGTCAGTCCCCCGAACGTGCTCCTGAGCCGCGAAGGCGAGGTCAAGCTGACCGACTTCGGGCTCGCGAAGGCCGCAAGCCAGATCGAGACGACAGACCCGGGCATCGTCAAGGGCAAGTTCGGCTACCTCTCGCCCGAGGCCGCCCACGGCGAAGAGGTTGACCCTCGAACCGACATCTTCGCGGTCGGGATCGTGCTCTGGGAGCTGCTCGCCGGCAGGCGCCTCTTCCAGGGAGCCTCCGACATGGAGACGCTCCAGCTCGTCCGGAAGGCCGAGATCCCGTCGCTCCGGGAGATCAACCGTCAGGTCTCCCCGGAGCTCGAGGCGGTGGTGCTCAAGGCGCTCGCCCGGGAGCGCAAGCAGCGGTACCAGTCGGCCCGCGACCTTGGCACCGACCTCACGCGCCTGCTCTTCAGCAGCGGGAACTCCGTCTCTGCGTTCGACCTCGCCAAGTACCTCCAGTACTCGCTCAGCCCTGAGCGAAAGAAGCTCGTAGCGCCGACGCTGACCGAGGTCCCACTCGCTCCCGCCGTCCAGGACGAGGTCAACCGCCTTGAGCGCATCAACCCGGGTGGCCCCGCCCAGCAGGTCGGCACCCCGGGGCTGGCCGCCTTTGAGGACCCGCGCACTTGGGCCGACTTCGCCGAGCTCGACCCCGAGCTCGCCGGCGGCTCCGCAGAACCTGCCGCGGTCCCAAGGCCAGCCGCCGCAGCGCTCGCTGCGGCACCGGCAGGCGCGACCCGTGTCCGCACCGCGGAGGCACCCCCGGCACCGACGCCCGAGGGTGAGCCCGAACTCGCCGCGAACAAGCAGATCGGCAGGGTCGCCCCCGCCGCCGCCCGGCCTCCGGCGCCCAGGGCCGCGGTGGCGCCGCCTCGCGTCGCAGGTGCTCCCGTGCGCAAGGCGCGAGAGGCGCGGCCGGCGGGTGGCAAGGCAGGCCAGAAGTCCGGCAACGGCTGGGTCGCGCCCGTGCTGATCCTGATTGTGCTCCTTGCCAGCGCCGCGGCGATCGCGTTCCTCTTTACCAAGAGCTGACCAACCAGCCGGAGCGTTCCCTGAGCCAGACCCTCATCATGGTACTCGCCGGTGGCCGCGGTACCCGCATGATGCCGCTCACCCAGGACCGCGCCAAGCCGGGAGTGCCCTTTGGCGGTCGCTACCGCCTGATCGACTTCGTGCTGTCGAACCTGGTCAACTCAGGCTTCTACCGCATCGTCGTCCTGACGCAGTACAAGTCGCAGTCGCTCTCGCAGCACATCTCTCGCGCGTGGCGGCTTTCTCGGCCCCTGGACCACTTCGTCGAGCCCGTGCCTGCGCAGCAGCGGACCGGCACCGACTGGTACCGCGGCTCCGCCGACGCGATCTACCAGAACCTGAACCTCATCGATGACCATGCCCCAGACGACGTCGGCGTCTTCGGGGCCGACCACGTCTACAAGATGGACGTCTCGAGCATGCTTCACGAGCACCGCGACGCCCGCGCCGCACTGACGATCGCCGCGATCCCGGTCCCGGTCGCAGAGGCCCGGGAGTTCGGCGTGATCGCCGTCGACGCGCAGTGGCGCATGACCGGCTTCATGGAGAAGCCCTCGGCGCCGCCCGAGATGCCGGGCCGCCCCGGATGGGCGCTCGCGAGCATGGGCAACTACTTCTTCACCCGACGTGCGCTCGAGCACTGGGTCTCGCGCGACGCGGACCTCGCTTCGTCAGCCCACGACTTCGGGCGCGACGTCATCCCCGCGATGCTTGAGGCAGGCGAACACATCCAGGTCTATGACTTCTCGGGCAACCGCGTGCCGGGCCAGCCGGAGCGGGAGGTCGGGTACTGGCGCGATGTGGGTTCGGTCGCGAGCTACTACGACGCCCACATGGACCTCGTCGCGGTGCTGCCGGTTCTCGACCTCTACAACCGGTCGTGGC